>DASXGF010000513.1:0-1809 GCA_036489275.1 Myxococcaceae bacterium
GAGGTGGGGAGGATGGGCGCCGCCGGCAAGGGGCCTCCGGGCCACGCGGGGATGGGCCCCGTTCGTGCGCTCCACGCATGGAGCCCATCGGGCGCGCGGTCGTTGCGCTCGGTCGCTCTCCCGTGCATACCGCCCTGCAGACGGCCATGACCACCGACTCCTTCCAGACTCGAGGCAGCCTGCAGGTCGGCGGCAAGACCTACGAGGTCTTCTCGCTGGACGTGCTCGCCAAGTCGCATCCCACGGTTCGCCAGCTTCCGTTCTCGCTGCGCGTGCTCCTGGAGAATCTCCTTCGCCACGAGGACAGCCGCGTGGTGAAGCGAGAGCACGTCGAGAAGATGCTGGCCTGGAACCCCAAGGCCGCGCCCGACACCGAGATCTCCTTCCACGTCGCCCGGGTCCTTCTCCAGGACTTCACCGGCGTGCCTGCGGTGGTGGATCTCGCGGCGATGCGCGAGGCGCTCGCGGGGCTCGGGGGCGATCCGAACAAGATCAACCCCCGCAACCCGGCGGACCTGGTCATCGACCACTCGGTGGTGGTGGACCAGTTCGGAAGCAGCAGCAGCTTCCAGGCCAACGCCGAGCTGGAGTTCGACCGCAACCGCGAGCGCTATGCCTTCCTCCGCTGGGGGCAGGGCGCGTTCCGGAACTTCCGGGTGGTGCCGCCCGACACCGGCATCTGCCACCAGGTGAACCTCGAGTTCCTCGCCCAGGTGGTCTTCCAGGACGGCACCCGGCTGTACCCCGACACGCTGGTGGGAACCGACTCCCACACCACGATGGTGAACTCGCTCGGCGTCGTCGGCTGGGGCGTGGGCGGCATCGAGGCCGAGGCCGCGCTGCTCGGACAGCCGCTGACGATGCTCATCCCCCAGGTGGTCGGCTTCCGCCTGAGCGGGAAGCTCCCCGCCGGCGCGACCGCGACCGATCTGGTGCTCACCGTCACCCAGATGCTCCGGAAGAGGGGCGTGGTGGGGAAGTTCGTCGAGTTCTTCGGCCCCGGCATCTCCGAGCTGTCGCTGCCCGACCGGGCCACCATCGCCAACATGGCTCCCGAGTACGGCGCGACCATCGGCTTCTTCCCGGTGGACAAGGAGACGCTCTCCTATCTCCGCTTCACCGGCCGGCCCGCGGCGCAGGTCGAGGTGGTGGAGGCGTACTGCCGCGCCCAGGGCCTGTTCCACACGCCCGACGCGGCCGAGCCGGTGTTCTCCGACAGCCTTTCGCTGGACCTCTCCACCGTCGAGCCGAGCCTCGCCGGGCCGAAGCGCCCGCAGGACCGCGTGCCGCTCAAGGACGCCAAGCAGATCTTCCAGAAGAGCCTGGTGGAGATGGTGAACACCGCCCCGCCCCAGGATGACGACGCGGCGCCTGGCGGCGCTCCGAAGGCGACACCGCCGTCCGGCGCGAGCCGCCTGGCCGAGAGCGCGACAGTGAACCAGGGGACGCTGAGCTACAAGCTGCAGCACGGGGCGGTGGTCATCGCGGCGATCACCTCCTGCACCAACACCAGCAATCCCGCGGTGCTGCTCGCCGCCGGGCTCCTGGCGAAGAAGGCGGTTGAGCGCGGGCTCGGGACCAAGCCCTGGGTGAAGACCTCGCTCGCCCCGGGAAGCAAGGTGGTGATGGATTACCTGCGCTCGGCGGGGCTGGTCCCCTACCTCGAGGCGCTGGGCTTCCACCTGGTCGGCTACGGCTGCACCACCTGCATCGGGAACTCGGGGCCGCTGCCCGACCACATCGCCAGCGCGGTCACCGACCACGACCTGGTGGTCGCCGCGGTGCTCTCCGGAAACCGGAACTTCGAGG
>DASXGF010000575.1:0-1622 GCA_036489275.1 Myxococcaceae bacterium
CGTCGCCTCGCGCGAGCCGCTGTTCTATCCGGACTGACGAGGGCCCCTCGCGGACGCGGTGCCAGGCGGGGGGTGCCCGTGGCGCCCGTTCCGACCGGCCTGCGTGGCTCCGACTGCTCGAGGGGGGTCCCGGCACCGTGCCCCGTGCTCGCGAGCGCCGGCCGCGGTGCGCGGAGCCACCGGGCTGACCGATCCTTTCGGTCTCTGGAAAGCCCTCCCACGTCCCGAAAGGATCGCGCGCCTCGGTCACTTCCGCGGGCCCCGGCCGAGTCTGGAGGAGAGTCCGCGGACTGCGCAAGGCAGAGGCCGTCCCGAGACGCATGGCGGATCAGCCGGACCTCACCTGAGCGCCCAGAGACCGCGCAGGCCGTCCGGGAGCGACACGCGGCCGGATCCCGCTCTTCGCCGCGTCCCCTCCAGGCGCCGTCCGATCAGTCCCGGGGCGCCGCCCCCTCGCGGGCTCACGCTCCGGAGGTCACGTCCAGCACCCGCTGCTCGAGCGAGCTCCCCTGGGTCAGCGTGGTGATCCGCACGCCACGGGCGAGGAGCGTCTCCAGCACTGCGGCGATCACGTCGTCCGCCGGGGGCGCGTCCGCCGCGAGCCGCACCGAGAGCTGACCGGACGGCGACAGGTCCGCCCGGGCCACGCCGGCCAGCGCACGCACCTCGGGAAGGGGGACGTCGCCGCGGCTGACCTGCACCGAGAACTCGGCACCGCGCCGGGTGACCTCGGCCAGGGTTCCGTCCTGGACCACCTTTCCGTGGTCGAGCACCGTGACCGCGTCGCAGAGCCGCTCCAGCTCCGCCAGGTTGTGGCTGCTGATGACGACCGTCCGCTCACCGCGGAGGCCGGCGAGCAGCGACCGGACCTCGGCCGCGGCGCGCGGGTCGAGGCCCGCGGTGGGCTCGTCGAGGAGCAAGAGCGCCGGCTCGCCCAGCAGCGCCTGGGCCAGTGCCACCCGCTTGGCGACGCCGTGCGAGAGCGAGCGAGGCGAGGCGTCCCACACCTCGGGGAGCTGGACCCGCTCCAGCGCCACCCGGGCCGCCGCCTCGGGCCGTGCCTCGCCGGACAGCCGCGCCCAGGTGGTGAGGAGCGTTCCCACGTCGAGCCAGCCGGGGAGATCGGCGTCCTGTGGCAGCACGCCGAGGCGGGGACGCGAGGCGCCGCGATCGTGGGGATCGCGGCCGAGGATCCGCACCGTCCCCGTACCCGGGCGGAGGAATCCGGCGGCGAGCCCGAAGGTCGTCGTCTTGCCGGCCCCGTTGGGTCCCACCAGGCCATGGCAGCTCCCGGGCCGGACCCGGAAGGTGACCTGGTCGAGCGCCACGGTCCGGCCGTACCGCTTCGTCACTCCCTCGAAGCTCAGAGCGGGTTCCACGGCGTTCAGAGATCCCGGGCCCGGAAGACGGCCCAGCCGGCCCCGAGGAAGAGCGCGCCGAACACCGCGAACGCCGCCGTGGAGCCGAGCAGGGCGGTCGTCGAGCCGAGCACGCCCGAGGCATACGCCGACGGGGAGAGCCAGCGGAGCTGCTCGGTCCACGACGACGGGCCGCCCATGTGGTGGAGCATCGCCGCCCGCCCCCCGACGACGTCGAGCAGCCAGAAGACGAAGAGCGCCCCC
>DASXGF010000596.1:0-10517 GCA_036489275.1 Myxococcaceae bacterium
GAAGCCCCGGATCCAGAGGGGGCTGTGTGTGGCAGCCGGTTGTCCGGATGTTAGGTTGCTCGCCATGACGGCCCTGGAACGGGTGGAGCGCGCCGCAACCGCGCTCAAGGTCTTCCCCCTGCCCTCGGCAGTGCTGTTTCCGCACACCGTGCTTCCCCTGCACATCTTCGAGCCGCGCTTTCGATCCCTGGTGAAGTCGGCGCTGTCCGGGGACAAGGTGATGGCGATGGCGCAGCTCGAGCCCGGATACGAGGGGAGCTACGCCGGCCGTCCGCGAATGCGTCCCATGGTCTGCGCCGGCATCATCGCCTGGCACGAGGAGCTGGACGGCGGGCGGTACAACATCATCGTCCAGGGCACCGTGCGGGCGCGCATCCTCGAGGAGCTCCCGCCCGACCAGCTCTACCGCGAGGTCCGCGCGGCCATCCTCCCCGACACCGACTACCACGGGGTGGAGGAGGAGCAGCTGCGCCAGGCGATGCTCGAGCTCGCCGCACGATTGCCGCCTCAGGTCGCGCAGGGGTTGCTCCAGGCGTCGGCGCGGGTCTCGGGCGGAGCGCTCGCCGATGTCGTGGCCTCGAGCGTCGTGGCCGACGTCGAGCGGCGGCAGGACCTCCTGTGCGAGCTGGACGTGCGGGCCCGGCTGCGCTCGGTGCTGTCCGAGGTGAGCGAGGTGCTCGCCCGGCTGGCCCCGGCCAAGCCCGAGGGGCCGGTGAACTGAGGAGCCGCCGATGCGCCTCGTGAAGATCGGCCTCGCCTCGGTGAACACCACGGTCGGGGCGACCCAGGGCAACGTCGAGCGAGCGCTCCGCTTCGCCCGGGAGATGGCGGCCGCCGACGTGACGGTGGCGGCCTACCCCGAGCAGATGATCGGCGGCTATCCGCCCGAGGATCTGATCCAGTGGCAGGGCTTCGTCGAGGACCAGTGGCGGGCGCTGGAGTACTTCGCGAAGGAGACCCGGGCCCACCCGACGGTGCACGTGCTCGGCGTCGCCGTGCTCCACGAGGGGCTCCGCTACGGCTGCGCGGCGATCGTCGCCGGCGGAGAGATCCGCGGCTTGGTGCCGAAGGAGAAGCTGCCGACGTACAGCATCTATTACGAGGGGCGCACCTTCAGTCGCGGCTTCCCGTACCAGCTCGGTGAGCACAGGGGCGTCCCCTTCGGCGACCTCATCTTCCGGTTCGACTTCGGGGTCATGGCCCCCGAGGTGTGCGAGGACGCCTGGACCACCGACTGCCCGATGCGGCGTCGCACCTACGCCGGTGCCGAGCTGGTGGTGAACATCTCGGGCTCGGCCTTCCGGGTGGGGACCGACCAGACGCGGCGGGAGATGCTCATCACCCGCGCCGGCGACCACCAGTGCACGCTGGCCTACGTGAACCTCGTGGGAGGCAACGACGGCCTGCTCTTCGACGGTGGCGGCTTCGTCTTCCAGAACGGGAAGCTGATGCTCGACGCCCAGCGCTGGCGTGAGGGCTGGGAGGCCACGACCGTCGACCTCGACCGCACCATGCGGCTGCGGAGCGAGAATACGACCTGGCGGATGGACCACACCGCGTGGGCGACCACCCACGACCCGGTCCCGACGATCGAGATCCCCGCCAGCGAGTTCCGCACCCGGAGGGAGAAGCTGACCTACCCCGTACCCGCGAACGGGAGCTTCTTCCTCCCCGGCCCGGAGAAGCACGTCCCGGCGCGGACCCGCTACTGCGAGGACGTGCTCGACGCCCTAGCGATGGGGGTGGGCGACTACTTCGAGAAGAACCGGGTCTTCAAGACCATCGGCGTCGCGCTATCCGGCGGCAGGGACTCGCTGCTGACGCTGCTGATCGCCCACCGCTGGGCGTCGCGGAAGAAGCCCGAGGCGCCGGGGAGCCTGCTGCGGGCGTTCTACATGCCGAGCCGCTACTCGTCCGCCGAGACGGAGAAGGCAGCGCGCACGGTCTGCGAGGAGCTCGGCGTGCCGCTCCGGGTGGTGAGCATCGACGCGGCCTTCGAGCGCGAGCTGGAGGCGGTGCGGGCGATGCTACAGCCGGGCGAGCAGGTGACCCCGCTCACCGAGCAGAACATCCAGGCGCGCCTCCGCGGGCAAAGGATGTGGAGCTGGAGCAACTCCTCCGGCGGCCTCTTTCTCCAGACCGGGAACATGAGCGAGCGCGCGGTGGGCTACACCACCGTGGGCGGTGACCTCGAGGGCGCGCTGGCGGTCATCGCCAACGTCCCGAAGACGGTGGTGATGGTGCTGCTCGATTACCTCCAGGAGGTTCGGCCGCTGGAGGGCACGCGCCTGGTGCTGCAGAAGCCGCCCGGGCCCGAGCTGGCGCCGAACCAGGTGGGCGAGGAGGAGCTGATGCCGTTCCGCGTGCTCGACGCCTGCTTCCACCTCTTCGCCGACGAGAAGCTGCTGCCCGAGGAGGTGGAGGAGATCGTCGGCGGGATGTTCCCGGACCTGTCGATGGACACGGTGCACGGATACGTGACCCGCTTCGTGAAGATGTTCCTCACCAGCATCTACAAGTGGGTCCAGGCACCGCTCTCCCTGCACATCGGCAACCTGGACCTGGACCGCGAGCGCGCGCTGCAGCTCCCGGTGGTCACCCACGCCGAGTGGGCGCTGAAGAAGAAGTGACCTCCCCGCGGCCGGTCCCCACCGCGATGGACTGGCTGCGAGTCAATCTCGCCATCGGAACGCTCAGCTTCGGCTCCGCGAGCCGCATCGTCCTGTACGAGGACGCGGTGGTGCGGGAGCGGGGCTGGCTCACGGCGGACGAGTTCTCCGAGGTCCTGACCGTGGCCCAGCTGCTCCCCGGGCCGAACCTGGTCAATCTCTCGGCGTACCTCGGTTACCGACTGGTGGGGATTCCGGGCGCCCTGCTCGGCATCGTCTGCCTGTGCTTCCCCGGCGCGGTGCTCGCCGTCGCGCTGTCCGGTGTCCTGGCGGTGGACAACCCCTGGGTGCAGGCGCCGCTGCGCGGGATGGCGGTGGCGGGCATCGTCCTGCTCCTGCTCTTCCTTTGGCGCAGGCTGCCGGGGCTCGCCAGCACCGCGGACCCGGGGAGGTCGGCGTCGACACGCGTCCGGGTGGCGCGGTGGCTTCTCCTCGCGGCAGTCGGCGTGGCGGTTCTCGCCGGAGCCTCGCTGTTCGCCATCCTCGCGGTGGCGATCCCGGTGGGGG
Source organism: Myxococcaceae bacterium (assembly GCA_036489275.1). Lineage (GTDB taxonomy): Bacteria > Myxococcota > Myxococcia > Myxococcales > Myxococcaceae > RPRB01. The sequence goes on from DASXGF010000596.1 coordinate 3,177, forward strand.
TCATCCTGGAGTTCGCCCTGTGAAGCTGCTCGCGCTCTTCTGGATCTTCTTCCGCATCGGGCTGGTCTCGTTCGGCGGCGTGTTCGCGGTGCTCCCCGAGCTCCAGCGCGCGCTGGTCGACGGAGGGCTGGTCACCCAGGAGGGCTTCCTCCGGGCGTTCGTGCTCGGTCAGGTCGTGCCGGGGCCCAACATGGCGATGTGCACCGTCATCGGCTGGCACGTCGCCGGGCTGGCCGGGGCGGTGGTCGCCTTCGTCGGCATCTACAGCGGGCCGGTGGCGATCATGGGCGCGGCATACGCGGGGTATCACCGCTGGCGGAACGTCACCTGGGTGCGGCGCCTGGAGCTGGCGATGCGTCCGGTGGTGCTCGGCCTGCTGGCGGCCTCGGCGGCGTCGCTGATGTGGACGGCGGCGGGGACGCACCACGTCCTCGCGCTCCTCGTGGCCGCGGTCGTCGGCGTGCTCGCGGCGACGACCCGGATCGGCGCGCTGGCGGTGCTCTTCATCGGCGCGGTCGCCTGGTCCATCGGGCAGGCGTTGCTGCCCTGAGGTTCCTAGACGAACAGCTGCCAGAAGATGCCCACCACTGCGAAGAAGCCGAGCGTGAAGAGGAGCGTCCGGAGATAGGGGATCCCCAGCAGATACACCACGGCGTGGGCCAGCCGGAGCCAGAAGAAGGACGCCGAGCAGAGGGCGGTGGTGGCGTTGGCCTTCCCCGACACGTGGGCGACGAGGACCAGGGCCGCGAAGGGCGCGAAGGCCTCCACCGCGTTGAGTTGTGCCCGGTCGGCGCGTCTGCCCCACAGCGGGACGGGCCGCGCTGTCGGATCGACGTAGTTGGGGCGCCGCAGAGGCCCGTTGGCAGCCACCTGCGCCACCACGTACGGAATCCAGAGCGCGGCGGTGAGCAGCGCGGTGAAGGCGAGGTAGCGGAGGTCGGTCGTCATCCGCGTGGCGCTGCGCGCATGCGGTTGTTCTTCGGGCCGTGCTCCACCTCCGCCAGCCCGAGGAGCTCCAGCACCGGCGGCACGTAGTTGGCGAACCGGCCCCGCAGGCTCTTCTTCAGCCCGTAGAATCCCTTCACGGGGTTCTGGGCCGCGCGGGCCCAGGCCTCGACCGTCCCCGCGGCGGCCGGCTTCTGCTCGTCGGCGCTCCCCAGCGGCATCCAGTCCCCGTGCGCCTTCAGCATGGCCACGAGGTCGTCGAGGCAGCGGAGCTGGTAGCGCAGCTCGGTCTTGCCGACCTGGACCACCAGGGCCGGTGGAGTCCCTCCCGGGTCCCGGTAGGCGGTGAACTCCGATTGACCGCTCGGCGTCCGGAGCTTCCAGGGCTGCTCCGGGGTTCCCTTCCCATGGGCGTTGGTGGCCATGGAGCAGATGGTAACATACATGTTACCATCGACAACGAGGATCAGCCGGTCGCGCGCGCCAGAGCGTTCAGGACGACCTCCCAGGATCGTTCGTACTTCGGGGCCCTCTCGACCCAGAGCGCCGCGCTGTCCGCCGTCGGGCGGTGGGCGACGACGACCTCGGTGCTCGTCCCGCGCGCGACAAAGGTGATCTCCACCTCGGTGGGGCGGTCGGGCCCGGTGGCGATGAAGAAGTCGAGGACGATCCGGCGCGGCGGCTCCCACGAGCGCACTCGACCGAGGTCGACCTCCTCGCCGGTCCGGGCCTGCTCGTAGAAGCGGCCGGTGGGGAGGAGGAAGATCTGGCTCGCCGGGTCTTTCGTGTGCCGCCGATCGGGCGGCCACCACTCGCCGATCCGAGCGGTGAAGAGGGTGAACGCCGCTCCCGGATCGAGCGGAAGGACGACCGAGCGGGTGATCATCGCCGGGCGAGCTCCTCGAGCCGAGCCAGCGCGGTATCCCAGAAGTCGTCGACGAACTCCCGCACGCTGGCAAACCCCTTCATCCGGATGGAATAGACGTTCCGCGCGCCTTCCTCGCGCGCCTGGACCAGCCCTGCCTCCTCCAGAACTCGCAGGTGGCGCGAGACCGCCGGGCGGCTGATGGGGAGGTCCGCGGCGATCTCTCCGACCGCCAGCGGGCCCCGGCGGAGCTGGTGGAGGATGGTCCGGCGCAGCGGATTCCCCAGAGCGTCGAGGACATGCATCCCGTAACGTATATGTTACCGACCCCCGCCCGGCAAGCAGCAGCGCCGTGTGGCGGACATCTCGTGACGACGACTCACTCGCCGACGATGGAGGCAGCTCGTTGCGGGAGGTGCTCGTTGCGGGAGGTGCCAGACACCTCGTTCACGACACCTCGTCACGGTGGGTCGATGCGGCTCACTCGTCGACGATCGAGGTCACCTTGGCCAGAACGTCGTCCAGCACCGTCTTGAGCTTCCGCATCACCCCGGGGCTGAGCCGGCCGCGCCGAAGAGGACCGCTCAGCGCCGGTGGACGCTGCGGTCCCGTCCGGCTTGCTTCGCGCGGATGCAGGCCGACTCGGCCGCGTCGAGCAGGTTGCCCCATGGCTCGGAGGGCCGGAGCGCCGCCACTCCCACGCTGACCGTCGCCATGACGCACGGGTCGGCGCGGGTCGCGAGCCGGAGGCGGTCTGCCAGCGCGCAGGCCCGAGGAAGGGCCCACCCCGGCAGCAGCAGTCCGAAGGTGTCCGCTCCCAGCCGCCCGATGGGGCCGCCACCGTTGCTCTCGGCGGAGACGCGCTGCGCGAGCGCCTCGAGACAGCTGTCGGCGATCAGGTCGCCCCTCACGTCCTTCAGCGCCTGGAAGTCATCCACGTCCACCACCAGCAAGCTGCAGGGCTGGGCGGTGCGGCGGGCGACCAGCACCGCGAAGGCCAGCTCTCGCTCGAAGGCGTTACGCGTGTAGACGCCTGTCTCGAGGTCCAGCTCGGCGACCCGGGCGCTCATGGGCTCACCCCTGACGCGGCGCGCGTCTTGGCGGCGGCCCGGGCGAAGCCGTCGTACTGCCTCAGAGCCGCCTCGCCGACGACCTGGATGTGGTGGTTGTTCAGCCACGCAGTCACCGGCGCGGCGACCAGCGGCATCGCCCGGCCGATGGAGGTGAAGCCGCCCTTCTCCGCGACCACCGCCGCGACCTTCCCCAGGAGCTTGGGCCCGGAACGCTTGAGGGGTCCGACGCCGTTCGCCTCGCCGAGCACGTCGAGCAGCTCGGTCCGTGCCCGGCGGAAGCGGAGGTCCACGCCATACGCGGTCGCGATGTCGTCCAGCATGCGGATCTGCAGCCAGGCCATCACCACCAGATCGGCCGGGACGCTCGCCAGCCCGAAGACGCCGCTGACCGACCCGCTCAGCGAGGCGAGACCCTTGGTGGAGTCGATGACGTGCTGGCCGAGCTCCCGGGGCCCGGCGGACGGGTAGCGGACGCGAAGGGCCTTCACCCGGACCCGGGCCCGCTTCGCCTCCAGCCCGACCACGTCCTCCATCCGCAGGGAGGCCAGGCGCTTGACGGACGCCGGTCGGAGCTTCTTCAAGAAGGCGAGGCGTTCGCTGTCGAGCAGGCCCACGGCAGGAGATCCTGGCAGCGGCCCGGTCTCCCCGGCAACGGCCAGGCGAGCGTTCCGCGCTGATGGATGAACGCTCGACAGGCGCGGGCAATTTCGCCTGAAGTGTGCGGACCTACGACTGCCCCAGACGTGAGGCCACCCGGGTCGCCTCCTCGACTGCCCGGGCGAGGACCGACCGGATGCGGCCATCCTCGAGGGTCAGGAGCCCGGCGATGGTGCATCCGGCCGGCGTCGTGACCTGGTCCTTGAGCGCGGCCGGGTGCATCCCGGTCTGAAGCACCATCCGTGCCGACCCCTGGAGCATCTGCGCCGCAATCTCCATCGCCACGTCCCGGCGCAGGCCCATCATCACTCCGCCTTCTGCGAGCGCCTCGATGATGAGGTAGGCGAACGCAGGCCCGCTGCTGTTGAGCGCGGTCACCACGTCCATCGACCGCTCCTCGAGCTCGAGGCAGCGCCCCACGGTCTGGAAGAGCCGGTGGGCGGTCTGGACGTGCGCGTCCGTGGCCAGCGGGCCGCGGGAGACGATGGTCATCCCCTCGCCGATGGTGCACGGCGTGTTGGGCATGGCGCGAATCAGCGGGCTCTCCGGCAGCCAGCGGCGAATCTGCTCCAGCCGGACGCCGGCCGCGGTGCTGAGCACGAGCTTTCCGCGGAGCGCGGCGCGCATCTCGTCGCCGTCGAGCACGCCCTGGAGCTGCTGCGGCTTCAGGGAGACGAGCACTGCGCTCGACTCGCGCGCGACCGAGAGGTTGTCCAGGGTGGTCCGGATGCCGTGCTTCTTCGCGAGCGCCTCCGCCGCCTCGGAGCGGCGGGTGGAGGCCACCAGGCGGGCGGGAGCGAGCGAGCCCGAGCGGAGCAGCCCGCGCACGATCGCCTCGCCCACCGTTCCACAACCCAGGACGCCCAGAGTACCGTCGTTGTCCAGCATGCCCTCGGACCTAGCACAGCCGGGCACGCGGCCTCCCCTCGGGGACGCGCAGCGCATCGTCGTGAAGCTGGGCACCCAGGTGGTGACCCACGATGGGCAGTCACTGGCCCTGGGACGGCTGATGTCGCTGGTGGAGGAGATGGCCCGGCTCCGGAGCGAGGGGCGGCAGATCCTCCTCGTGTCGAGCGGGGCGGTGGCGCTGGGGATGAAGCAGCTCGGGCTCACCGAGCGGCCGCGATCGCTGGGCCTCCGCCAGGCCTGCGCGGCGGTGGGGCAGGGCCACCTGGTGGCGCTCTACACCTCGGCCTTCGCGCAGCTCGGGGTGACCGCGGCGCAGGTCCTGCTCACCGAGAGCGACCTCGGCGACCGGGACCGGGCGCTCTGCGTGCGGACGACGCTGATGCGGCTGCTGGAGCTGCAGGCGATTCCCGTGCTGAACGAGAACGACAGCGTGAGCATCCGCGAGCTGGTCGAGCACCGGCGGGCCCAGGGCGCGAGCACCGGCGCGCCCGCCTTCGGCGACAACGACGGGCTGAGCGCTCGGGTGGCCATCGGCGTGGACGCCGATCTCCTGATTCTCCTCACCGACGTGGACGGCCTCTACACCGCCGATCCGCGCAGCGATCCCGAGGCGCGGCGCATCGACGTGCTGGACGCCGAGACTCCCCGGCTGGACGGAGTGAGCGCCGGGGGAACGGGCGGGATGACCAGCAAGCTCGAGGCGGCGCGGCTGGCCAGCCGCTCGGGAATCACCACGGTCATCGCGCCCGGAACGGTCCCGGGAGTGCTGCGGCGGCTGCTCGCCGGGGAGCCGGTGGGGACGTGCATCCCCGCCGCCGAGCGACGCGCGGTGCGGCGGCAGCGCATCGCGCTTGCGCCACATGCCGGCGCGCTGGTGGCCAACGACGGAGCGCTCGCGGCGCTGGAGGGTGGACGGGCCTCGCTCCTGCCCGTGGGAGTGGTGGCGGTGGAGGGGGAGTTCCGGGAGGGCGACGTGGTGGAGATTCGCGACGGCTCGGGGCGGGTGCGAGGTCGGGGGCTCGCCAACTACGACGCGCGGGCCTGCCGTGCGCTCGCCGGGAAACACAGCGAGGAGATCGAGGACGTGCTCGGATGGCGGGGCTACGACGCGCTCGTTACCCGGGACAACCTGGTGCTGGGATCATGAGCACGCGGCGCAAGGCAGCGCGGGGTGACAGCCGGTCTCTCCGCCGGAGCGCGACTGGAGCAGGAGGTCGGCAGGAGCGCGCCGGGGCTTCAAAACCCCGAGGACAGGCGAGCAGTCCTTCGAAGACCCTCGTCTCCGAGCGAGTGCAGCGGGCCGTCGAGGCGGGAGGGCGCCTCGCCCGGGCCCCCGCCGAGACACGCACGCGGTCGCTGGGCGCGCTCGCGACCGCGCTCGTCGACCCGGACGTCCGCGCACGTGTGCTCGAGGCGAACGGGCGGGACCTCGCGGCCGCGACCGGCCTCGCGCCCGCGCTGGTGAAGCGGCTGAAGCTCGACGCCGCGAAGCTCGAGACGCTCGCCGACGGCGCCCGGCAGCTCGCGACGCGGGAGGACCCCCTCGGGACGGTGCTCGCCCGGCGGAAGCTCGACGATGGGCTGGTGCTGGAGCAGATCCGCTGTCCGCTCGGCGTGCTCGCCGTGGTCTTCGAGTCGCGTCCGGACGCGCTGGTGCAGATCGCCTCCCTGGCGCTGCGCTCGGGGAACGCGCTGTTGCTGAAGGGTGGACGCGAGGCCGCGGAGTCGAACCGGGCATTGGCCCACGTGGTGCGCGAGGCGCTGGAGCGGGCGGGGCTTCCCCCGGACGCGGTGCAGCTTCTGGACGACCGGAGCGAGGTCGAGGCGCTGCTCGGTCTCGAGCGGGGCGTGGACCTGGTCGTCGCGCGTGGGGGCAAGGAGTTCGTGGAGCACGTGCGCGCACAGAGCCGCATCCCGGTGCTCGCCCATGCCGAGGGGGTGTGCCACGTGCACCTCCACCGCTCGGCGGATCCGGCGAAGGCGGCACGGATCGTCGTGGACAGCAAGGTGAGCTACCCCGCGGCGTGCAACGCGCTGGAGACGCTGCTCTGGGAGCCGGGGGCGGAGGCGGCGCTGGAAGCGAGCCTGGCCGCGCTCCGGTCGGCGGGCGTCGAGCTCCGGGGAGACGCGGAGACGCGGGCGCGGCATCCGCAGATGAAGGCCGCCACCGATGCCGACTGGGATACCGAGTACGGAGCGCTGGTCCTCTCCGTGGCGCGGGTCGAGGATCTCGACAGGGCGCTCGCGCACATCGCCCGGCACGGCTCGCAGCACACCGAGGCCATCGTCGCGGAGGACCATGCCGCCGCCGAGCGGTTCCTCGCCGAGGTGGACGCGGCCTGCGTGTTCCACGAGGCGAGCACCCGCTTCGCCGACGGCTACCGCTTCGGGCTCGGGGGCGAGGTGGGCATCGGCACGGGCAAGCTGCACGCGCGCGGCCCAGTCGGCGTGGATGGGCTGCTCACCTTCCGGTGGATCCTCCGCGGCTCGGGCCAGGTGAGCGCCGACTATGGACCGGGAAAGAAGCCGTTCCGCCACGAGGAGCTCTGAGACGGAGCCCGCGCGGGAGCGCGGTCGTCGGCGTCCCCCCTGACGCGGGGGGCTGAGCGCCGCGGCGCTCAGAAGCGGACGAACCACAGGAACGGTCGCGCGCGGGCGAAGGTCTCGCGGATCGCCGCGAGGTGCGGAGACCAGCCCGCCTCGGCTGGACCCACCCAGTAGCGCTCGCTCTCGCCGAAGGCCTCGTGGACGAGGAACGCGACCCCGCTAATCTTGAACTCGCAGAGCCGCTCCTTGTACGGGCGGAACGCGACGACGCTCGCCGCGGGGATCGCGTGGACGATTTGCCGGAGCGCTCGCCGATCGAGGAAGAACGTCGACAGCTCGAAGGCC
>DASXGF010000704.1:0-4023 GCA_036489275.1 Myxococcaceae bacterium
CGCGTCGAGCACCAGCAGCCCGCGCGAGCGCCGGGTGGCATCACGAGTGCCGGCGTGCCGGTTCGTCACGCCCACGAAGAGCCCGGCGGCATTCACCCCAAGCCAGGTTCCACCGGCCTGGAGGTCTCGCGGCGCGAGCCACCGGCCATCGGCGGAGGCCTCGGGCGGAGCGGCCGGCCGCGCGAGGAACTCGTCGCGGTTGGCGGCGATCTGCAACACTCCACCTGGCGGCGGGACGGCGAGAACCAGCGTGCACATGGGCGACCGGGGGAAGTCTGCTCGACCCGACCCCGCCCGCGCCACGAAACCGCAGCGGCGGACTACTTCTTCGCCGTGAGCACCAGGACCAGCTGCCCGTTCTCGTGCGGGCCCGCCTGGAGGAAGGCCGAGGCGTCGGTCCCGAGCTCGACCGTGGTCTGCAGCGGCGGCACGCTCACCGCGACGTGGGGCCGAGGATGGTCACCGGGCTGCAGGGTGAGGGTCGCCTTCTTCCCGGGGAGCGCCACGTCGGTGGGCTTGCCGGCGGTGAGGCTCACCGTCTCCTCCGACAGGCGGTGGTAGGTGGTGAAGCGCAGCCCGGCCTTCTCGAAGCCCTGCCGCATCTTCTCCAGACCCGGGTCCACGTGCGGCGTGCCGTTGGAGGCGTGCACCACCTCGACGTGCACCTTCACCGGCGAGGCAGCGAGGACGGCTGCGACGCCGAGCGCGACCGCCCCCTGCAGGGCGGTCACAGCTCCCCCGCGGTCTTTCGCTGCTGCGGGGGAACCGGCGCCTGGACACCCGGCTTGTCGGGCGGAAGCGGGGTGGCTCGGTGGTTGCCGGAAGCGTCGGGCTTCTCGACCAGCCAGATGATGGCGTCACCGGTCTCGGTCTTGAGGACCACCGGGCGCAGCTCGGGCTGGCTGTCCGCCGAGGCCGACTGCACGTCCACACCGGACGCGATGGGGACCGCCGGCGCGACCGGGCGCAGGGCGAAGAACGCCGCCGCGGCCACCGCGACCAGACCGCCGATCGGCAGCCACGGACGGCTCCAGACTGCACGGAGGCGATCCACGAGACCCGGGCGACGTGGCACCCGGGCCATGATCCGATCCGCCAGACCCGAGAAGTCGGCCTTCGCCACCTCGGCCTCGGACGCCGCGCGCACCACCGAACCCAGGCCGCGCATCGACCGCTCGACCTCCTGCATGCGAGGATCCGCGGCCAGGGCGCGCTCCACCGTCTCGCGCTCGGCGGCGGTGAGCTCGCCGTCCAGGTACGCGGACAGCAGCTGGAGGTGGGTGGGATTCAGCGACATGACGACCGGCCCTTCCGTCGTCGGACGCAAGCACCCTGGCTCATATTCTGGCCAATCGCCATCAGTCTTCCTCGCCTTCCGCAGGCAGGGGGATACCCAGCGACTCGGACAGCAGCTTCTGCACCTTGGCCCGGGCATGGAAGAGCCTAGACATGACGGTTCCCTTAGGAATTTCGAGGACTTGTGCTAGCTCCTCGTAGCTGAGCCCATCCAGTTCCCGGAGCAGGAGGATCGCGCGGTGCTTCTCGGGGATCTGCTCCAGGGCCTCCTGGATCTTCTCCCCCATCTCCCGCTGCAGGGCGGACTTCTCCGGGTTGCTGCCGAGCTGGCTCGAGACGGCCCCGAGGTTGGCCTCGGCGAGGTCGTGGGCGATCCGCTCGTCGAACTCCACCGAGTCGCTGCGCATCGCCCCGCGTCGCCGGATGACGTCGATGCAGACGTTCACCGTGATGCGGTAGAGCCAGGTGTAGAAGGTCGCGTCGGCCTTGAAGTTGTCCAGCGAGCGGTGGACCTTGACGAAGGCCTCCTGGACCACGTCCATGGCCTCCTCGCGATCCTTCACCATGCCGACCGCGACCGCGTAGATCTTCTTCTGGTAGCGCTCGACCAGGGTCCGGAATGCACGCTCGTCGCCGGAGCGGGCGCGCTGGACCAGACTGTGGTCGTCGGGGGGCACCGGAGAGGAGAACCCTAACAGGCCTGGTGGTGCGTTTCTGCTCTCACACCCAGGCGCGCGGGTCCCGGAGGACGGCCAGGAGCTTCGCCTCCTCGCTCCCCGGCTCCGGCTGCACGTCGTACCCCCAGGCGACCTCGGGCGGCATCGAGACGAGGATGCTCTCGGTCCGACCGCGGGTCTGCAGCCCGAAGACCGTTCCCCGATCGTAGACGAGGTTGAACTCGACGTAGCGGCCTCGGCGGACCAGCTGCCACCGCCGGTGCTCGGCCGAGTAAGGAAGGTCACGGCGGCGCTGCACGATGGGAAGGTAGGCAGAGAGGAAGGCCCGCCCGCAGTCCTGGACGAAGGCGAACTCCTCCTCGAGGGGACGGCCGGTGTTCTCGAAGAAGATGCCGCCCACGCCGCGCGCCTCGTCGCGGTGGGAGATCCAGAAGTAGCGGTCGCAGTCGACCTTGTAGCGCGCGTAGCTCCCTGGCTCGTGACGCTCGCAGACCTCGCGGAGCACCCGGTGAAAGTGCACCGCGTCCTCCTCGTAGAGGTAGCACGGGGTGAGGTCCGCGCCGCCGCCGAACCAGGCCTTGCCGCCCTGCTGGATGAAGCGCCAGTTGGCGTGAACGGTCGGCGCGCGCGGGTTGCGCGGGTGGAGGATGAGGCTCAGCCCCGCGGCGAAGAACCGGCGTCCATCCCCCTGGAGCCGCCGGGCGAACTGCTCCTCCAGCTCGCCCCAGACACTGGAGACGTTCACCCCGGCCTTCTCGAAGACGGCCCCGCCCTCGAGGACGCAGGTCCGTCCCCCACCGCCGCCCGGGCGTTCCCACACGTCCTCGCGGAAGGTGGCGCCGCCGTCCTCGGTCTCGAGCGCGGCGCACAGGGTGCGCTGCAAGTCCTCGACGTGCTCCGTCATCCGGCGGCCGAGGTCGCCCTCCGTCTCCGGGGCGCCGGGACGCATCAGTGCACCGGGAGGCTCGGGTCACCAGCGTCGATGACGCCGTACTTGGCCTCGTACTTCTGGAGGTTGTCCACCATCGCCGCGACCAGGCGCTTCATGTGCCGGGGGCTGCTGATGATCCTGGCCTTCACCCGCGCCTTGGGCTGCTGGGGCTGGACGTAGATGAAGTCCAGGGTGAACTCTGAATCGCTGTGGTTCACCAGGGCCATGTTCACGTAGACCCCGTCGGCGATCGCGTCGTCGATGTGGATCTGCAACGCGGTCTCGGGCAGCTTTGGGTCAGCCATGGAGCGCCTGCATACCGCCCCTGCCGCGGGGGAGGCCAGAGGCGGGACGGTGCCCAGCGACGTCGCGCTCGACGAGGGCAAGACTGCGCCCTTCGAGCTCCCGGGAGACCGCGGCGCCTGCCTGCTGATCCACGGATTCACCGGCACCCCGTGGGATGTGCGCCCGCTGGGGGAGGCGCTCTCCCACGCCGGCATCGCGGTCCAGGCGCCGAGGTTGCCGGGGCACGGGACGACGCCGGCGGCGATGCTCGATGCACGCGCCCCGGACTGGCTCCTCGCCTGTGACGAGGCGCTGGCGCGGCTGCCCGGGCGGCGGGTCGCGGTGGCCGGCCTGTCGATGGGAGCGCTCCTCGGGCTGGTGCTCGCGGCGCGACACCCGAACCGGGTGTCGGGCGTGGCGGCGCTCGCCCCGGCGGTGCGGTTCCGGGACCGGACGCTGAACTCGCTCCGGGCGGTGCGGGCGGCGGTGCCGCTCCTCGAGTGGATCCGGCCGTGGGTGCGGAAGGATGCGACCGACCTCCTGGACCCCGCGGCGCGGGCCGAGGCGCCGGTGCTCCGCGCGTGGCCCTCGGCCCGGCTCCGCGACCTCTGGGAATTGCAGGATCTCGCCTGGGGGTCGGCGACGCGGGTCACCTGCCCGGTCCTGGTCGTCGTCGCGGCGCAGGACCACGTGGTGGACGAGGCCGGGGCGGCCGCGCTCGTGCGGCGGCTGGAGAGGTCCCCGTCGGTCCGCTACGTCCGCATCGACGACAGCGCGCACATCCTCCCCCGGGACCGGAACCGCGAGCTCGTCGCCGCCGAGGTCGTGGGCTTC
>DASXGF010000731.1:0-10459 GCA_036489275.1 Myxococcaceae bacterium
CGCGCGATCCACGGCTCGTTCCTCGTCGACGGCACGGTCCACGCCGACCCCCACCCCGGAAACTTCCTGGTGATGCCGCACGGCCGCCTCGGCGTGCTCGACTTCGGGAGCGTGAAGCGCTTCAGCCGCGCGTTCTTCCAGGGGCACCGCGAGGTGTTCCACCTCGTGCTGCAGCAGCAGCCGGTCGACGTGCTGGCGCTGGTCCGCCGCGTGGGCTTCACCGTCGACTTGCCGGACGACGAGGCCCGCCCACTGCTCGAACAGCTGATCCACATCGCGGGACGAGCGCTGCGCACCGACGACTACGACTACGCACACGACACCATGGCGCCCGACAGTCGTAAACTCGTCGCCCGCCACGCCGCGCAATTCCTGAGAATGCGGCCACCCGCCGAAGGAGTGATGTTCATTCGGGCCTTCGGCGGCCTACAGCAGAACTTGCGGTTGCTCGGGGCACGCGGAGATTTCCGTCCCTTCTACCGAAGCCTCCTCCCACTGCTCGACTGAGCCGGCGGATGGCGAGCACGGCCCGGCCGTGCGAGGCTTGCGGGCGTTCATGGCCCGTCGGCTCGCTCCGTTCCTCGTCGCCGCCGTCCTCCCTTCCCTCGCCTTGGCCCAGTCGGCCGATCGCGCGCTCCTCACCGAGCTCGCGAAGGTGAAGGCAGTGGACGCGCACTCGCATCTCCTCATCAACCGCGTCGAGCCGTCGGGGAAGGCGCTCGTCCAGCAGCGCAGCCCGAGCGACCTGCCGCTCCGGCTCCGCGGCCTCGGCCCCGAGTGGGCCCGCACCTGGAAGCTCCTCTACAAGGTGAACGTGCCCGACCCCTCGGACAAGCGTTTCACCGAGCCCGAGAAGCGCTTCGCCGAGCTGCAGCAGGCGCGTGAGCTGCTGGTCGAGGACCTGGGCGCGGACTTCTCCACCACCATGCTGGACCAGGCCAACGTGGAGATGGCGATCGTTGCCGGCGACCCGCTGACCGGGAAGGGTCTGGAGCGCTTTCGCTTCGTCCCCCGCGCCGACGTCTTCCTCCGCCCCTTCGCTCAGGAGTCGGCCGAGGCGCTGAAGCCCTTCTTCATCGCCGCGCGCATGTACACGCTTCCCAAGGGACTCGATGAGTACCTCCGCAAGGTCGTGACCGCGGCACTCGAGCGCTGGGTCTCCGAGGGCGCGATCGGCATCGACCTCGGAATCTCGGCGTGGCGCGGGCTGGACTTCGACGACGTGAACGCCGAGGTTGCGCGCGCCGCCTACGGGCGACTGGTCATCGGCGGTGAGTTCGGCGCCAGCGCCGCGGACCTCAAGGCTTTCCAGGACTACACCTTCCGCTACCTGGCCGCCGAGGCCGGGCGCGTCGGCCTGGTGATGCACGTGAAGACCGGAATGTCGCGCGACGCCACCGGCATCGTCGGCTACGGCAACCCGATCCTCCTCGGCTCGTCGATGGCGGATCCGCGCCTGCAGAAGACGAAGTGGCTCCTGGTGCACGGCGGCTTTCCGTTCGACAAGGAGACCGGCCCGCTCCTGCTCCGGCCCAACGTCTATGCGGACGTGAGCGTGCAGGATCTCGTGCGATCGCCCACCGAGCTCGGCGAGTCGCTGCGCCGCTGGTTCGAGCTGGCGCCGGAGCGGGTCTGCTTCGCGAGCGACGCCGCCTCCGACCCCTCTGCCCCGCAGCTGCGGTGGCCGGAGCTGACCTTCCTCGGCGCGGAGACCACCCGCGCGGCGCTGGCGATCGCCCTGTCGCGGATGGTGAGCGACGGTCTGGTGACGAAGGCGCAGGCCCTGCAGATCGGCAAGGGCGTGCTGCGGGAGAACGCCCTCACGCTCCATGGGCTCGGCCAGCAGCAGGCCCAGGAGCCGGTTGCCTCGCCCGAGCGCGCCGGCCGCTGAGTCCGGTCCCTCACACGGTTCCGCCCTAGAGTCGTACGTCCTTCCGCTGCGTGGCGCTCGCGGCGCTTGCGCGACCGCCCGAGACGGAGCAAACGCCGGACGTGGCCTTCGTCCCAGGCATGAAGGTTCGCTACGCCCTGCAGCCGGAGTGGGGCGTGGGTCATCTCCTCCGCACGCTCGATGGCGGCGCCGTGGCCGAGGTCCAGTTTCCGGGCCGCGCGCAGCCGACGCTCGTCTCCACCCGGGGAAACACCCTGGTCCCGCATCCCTTCGCCCCGGGCGACCCCGTGCGCACCTCCAAGGGACGGAAAGCGGCCGTCACCGGGGAGGAGCCGGGGGGCCGTGGGCTGCGGCGGTACGTCCTTCGTTTCGAGGACGGGACGGAGGACGAGCTGCCCGAGTCCGAGGTGCATGCTCCGCCGCCGGAGACCGACCTCCTCACCACGCTGCGCGAGGGCCGGGTGGCCGATGCCCGCGCGTTCCTCCTCCGCCGGCAGGCGCTGAGCCTGGACGAGGAACGGCGGAACGATGCGCTGGGCGCGCTGCTGGCCAGCCGGGTCATGGTGAAACCCCATCAAGTCGGCGTCGTGCAGCGCGTGCTTTCGGCGCGCCAGCCGCGCTTCGTGCTCGCGGACGAGGTGGGCCTCGGAAAGACCATCGAGGCCGGGATGATCTTCTCCGCCCTCCGCCTCTCCGGGCTGGCGGCCCGGGTGCTAGTCGTCGCCCCCAGCCATCTCACCGTTCAGTGGCTGGCGGAGCTGTTCCACAAGTTCCAGCAGCTCTTCACCCTGGTGGACGGAGACCGGCTCGCCCGGAGCCGGCAGGAGGAGCCGGACACCTCGCCCTGGGAGCGGTTCTCTCGGGTGGTCACCAGTCTCGAGCTCCTCGCCCGCTCGCCGCAGGAGGTGCAGGAGGCCGCGGCCGCCGGATGGGACCTGGTCATCGTGGACGAGGCCCACCACCTGCGCGGCGAGAAGGCGTTCGCCGCCATCGAGGCGCTCGCCGGGCGGACCTGGGGGCTCCTGCTCCTCACCGCGACGCCGATGCAGCTCGATCCGGACGAGTACCGGGCGCTGCTCACCCTCCTCGACCCGTTGGGCGCGCCCAGCCCCGAAGCCTTCCGTGCGCGGATCGAGCGGCAGGAGACGCTCTCCCGCAGCGTCCGGGCGCTGCTGGAGGGAGGCGACGCGGACGCCACGTCCGCGGTCGCCACTCTCCGCTCCCGCTTCCCCGACGACGGCGAGCTGAGGAATCTCACCGACCGCGAGGCGCTGCTCGCGCACCTGGCCGAGACCTACAGCCTGTCCGAGGCGCTGATCCGGAATCGCCGCGCGCGCGTGGGCGGCTTCAGCGCCCGGCGACTCCACCGCCACGTGGTCGAACCCCCGGAGGTGGAGCTGGTGTCCCGCGACGCGGTGCTCGGCGCCGTGCGGTCCGGCTCCATCCGCGGAGCAGCGCTCGCCGGATTGTTGCGCCGCCTCGACTCCTCGCCGGCGGCGTTCGCCCAGGCGGCGAGCGGAGTCCTCCCCTCTGCTCCCGCGCTGCCCGCCCGTGACGCGAAGTACCAGGCCTTGCGGGCGCTGCTCGACGACGTCTGGGAGGACGAGCCGGACGCGAAGGTCCTCCTCTTCACCGAGGCCCTGGCCACGCTGGAGAGCCTCCGCTCCCTCCTCTCGTCCGACGGCATCGAGGCGCTCGGCTACCATGGTGACCTTCCGCTGTTGGAGCGCGACCGGCAGGTGGCCAGGTTCCGCGACCCCGAGGGCCCGAAGATCCTCATCTCCACCGAGGTCGGTGGCGAGGGCCGGAACTTCCAGTTCGCGCACCACCTGGTGAACTACGACCTTCCGTGGAGCCCGGCGACGATGGAGCAGCGCATCGGCCGGCTCGACCGCATCGGCCAGATGCAGCCGGTGGACATCCACGTCTTCGACGTGCGGGGGACGCTCGCCTCGGACGTGCTTGCGCTGCTCGCGGACGCGGTGGGTGTCTTCGGGGAAACGGTGGGCGGGCTCGATGCGGTGCTCGAGGAGGTCGAGGGCCGGATCCTGGAGCTCGCCCTGGCCTCCCCTGTCGAGCGCGCGCAGTACCGGACCACCCTCTCTGCCCGCGTCGCCGAGGCCCGGACCGCCATCCGGCGCGCGTACGATCCTCTGCTCGACGAGCGCAGCTTCGATCGCGAGGCGGTGCAGGCCCTGGTGGAGCGCGCCGGCGCGCGCATCGACCTGGAGCTCGAACCGGAGGGCTCGCTCGAGGACGGGCTGTGGGCCATCGCCCGCGACCTCGATGAGCGCCTCGAGGAAACGGTCACCGAGCTGGCGCGCCGGGTCGGAATCGGAGTCGACACCGACGAGCAGGTGGAGGCGTTCCAGTGCGCGTTCCACTTCGGCCACGCCCTCAAGGTCGAGGCGCTGCCCGGGCTGGAGCTCGGCGAGGAGCGCACCGTTCTCGGCACCTTCTGGCGCGACACGGCGGTGGAGCAGGAGGAGATCGACTTCTTCGCCACCGGCCACTCCATCGTCGAGGCGCTGTTCGGATTTCTCCGCGACGGCCCGTACGGACGGAACGGATGTCGCGCCATCCAGCACCGGAGCATCGCCGCCAGGGGCATCGAGGTCCTGTTCCACGTCGTGCCTCCCGAGCCCGAGGACACGAGCCCCGGAGCGCGTGTCCCCTCACGCCAGCTGTCGCGGGTGCTCGACCGAAGCCTCCTCCGGGTCGCCGTGACCGCGCGACCAGGCGCTCGCCCCGCGCTCGAGCCGAGCCTCCTCGAGCTGCTCGCCCGCGAGGAGGGCCGCTCGCTCCAGGGCGACCAGATCCGTGCCGCCTTCCCCGATCTTGCGACCTTCGTCGACCCGGCGATGGTCGAGGCGATGCGCGCGGCCAGCGACGAGCTGAAGGAAATGCAGGTGGAGGCGCGGAGGAAGCTCGACGCCGAGCGCGACCGGGCCCTCACCCGGCTGGAGCGTGCGCTGCGACACCAGGACCTTCCGCCGGCGGCGATCCGGGAGCAGCTCGACGCCGAGCGCGCATACCACGCCGCGCTGGCCGGGGCGCTCGCCGGCCTCCGGCTCCAGCTCGACTCGGTCTGCGCCTTCGTCGTCGCCCGCTGAGCGGTCCTCACCGCCCGAGGGTCAGCACCGCGGAGCCTGTGAAGCGACCTTCCCGGAGGGCCTGGAGCGCCTCGTTGGCCTGCCCCAGCGGGAACACGGTGACCTCCGGACGGATGCCGAGTCGCGCCGCGAGCGGGAGGAACTCCCGTCCGTCCTCGCGGGTGAGGTTCGCCACCGAGCGGATGCTCCGCTCCTCCCAGAGCTTGTCGTAGGAGAACGAGGGGATGTCGGTCATGTGGATGCCCGCGCAGACGACCGTGCCGCCGGGGCCGAGCGACTCCAGCGCCCGGACCACCAGCTCGCCGGCCGGGGCGAAGACGATCGCCGCGTCGAGCGGAAGCGGCGGACGCTGGCTCGAGCCGCCTGCCCACACCGCCCCTCGCTCTCGGGCGAACGCCTGGCCGCGGGCGTCGCCGTCCCGGGTGAAGGCGTAGAGCTCGCGGCCCTGCGCCACCACCACCTGCGCCAGAAGATGCGCTGACGATCCGAAGCCGTAGAAGCCAATCCGCGCGCCGTCGCCGGCGAGCCGGAGAGCCCGGTAGCCGATGAGCCCTGCGCAGAGCAGCGGCGCCACGTGCACGTCGTCGAGGCCCGGGGGAAGCGGAAAGCAGAAGCGCGCATCGGCCACCGCCTGCTCGGCGTATCCACCGTCGAGGGTGTAACCCGTGAATCGTGCTGCGACGCACAGGTTCTCCCGACCGGCGCGGCACTGCGGGCAGGTCTCGTCGGTCCACCCGAGCCAGGGAATCCCCACTCGTTCCCCGAGGGAGAGGGAACGCACGGCGTCACCCCGTTCCACGACCGTGCCGACGATCTGGTGCCCGAGGATGAGCGGCAACCTGGGATGCGGCAGCTCGCGGTCCACCACGTGCAGGTCCGTCCGGCAGATGGCGCACGCGCTCGCCACGACGCGGACCTCGTCGGCTCCACAACGAGGCGGATCCATCTCACGGAGCGTGAGAGGCTCACCGAGGCGTTCGAGGACCTGCGCCCGCATGCCAGCGAGGATGGACCCGATCGGCCGCGAACGGAATCCACCTCGGCGCAAACACTCGACCCTGCGACACGGCTGAGGTTGGTTGCCTCCCGTCCGGTCGCGGGTACGCTGCAGGCCATGGCCAGCGAGGACGAGCTTCGAGCGGAGCTGGAGCGACTGAAGGCAGAGAACGAGGCGCTGAAGTCCCGGCGTTCCGGCGCGGTCTCGATGAAGGTCAGCGAGAAGGGCGGCCTGTCGGTCTATGGGCTCGGACGCTTCCCGGTGACCCTCTACCAGGAGCAGTGGATCAAGCTGCTCGACCTGAGCGACGACATCCGCGCGTTCATCAAGGACCACCAGGCCGAGCTGAAGAAGCGGGCGACCTGAGCGAAGCTCGCTGCGCTGCAGCGAAGCCCCGGTGACCGCTCTCCATACGACATCCCCGGCCGACCGCCTGTTGCAGGCGGCTCCGTCGTTGCCGCGGGCTTGGCCTCGGCGGTAGAACCGCGCGCGAGCGTCGGCGGGAGGGGACGTGGACGCGGGACGGAGGTGCGCCAATGCGGCGCGTTCTGACGGGCTTCGTCGCCTGCGTGGCCTGTACCGCGACGTACTCCTACGCTCCGATCCAGACCTCGGCGCCTGTCCAGCATCCCGTCGAGGCCGCCGCCCCAGCGCTGAATGCCGATGCGCCGGCCGGGTTCGACGGCCTCCCCAACGGGATGGTGGATGTCGCGACCCACCGCGCCGATCAAGCGGCGTTCGAGAACCAGGAAGTGGTCTCGTCCGGGCTCGGACCGCTCTACAACGCCGACAACTGTCGTGACTGTCACGAGAATCCCGTCGTGGGCGGCGGGAGCCCGGCCACCGTGCTCCGGGCAGGTCACCGGGATGCGCAGGGAAAGTTCGTTTTCCCGGCCGTCCCCATCGGGGGCGGGAAGGTCGTGGTCACGGGTCGCTCGTTGATCAACGACAAGGCCATCTGTCCGGGCCCCGGGTTCGTCGACGGCGACGCCCAGGAGCACCTTCCGGAGTCAGAGAACATCCGGACGCTGCGCGTGGCGCCGAGCGTGCTGGGCGACGGGTTCGTCGAGACGGTGCCGGACGAGCTGCTCCAGGCCATCGCGAAGTGGCAATGCGCGCAGGCCGGCCTCGGGGTGTGCGGCACCGCGCAGCCGGTCCCGGTCCTGGAGTCGCCGAAGCTGCTCCGCATCGGCCGATTCGGGTGGAAGGCCGAGCATGCGAGCGTCCTCTCCTTCTCCGCCGACGCGTATCTGAACGAGATGGGGATCACCAGCGCGCTTCGACCCACCGACGTCACCTCGCTCTGCGACACGGTGCCCGATCCCGAGGACCATCCTGACGCGACGGGAATGACGAGCCTCGATCGCTTCGCCCGCTTCATCCGCGCCACGAAGGTCCCCCCGCGCGACGCTCGGCTCGCGGCGACACCGGAGGCCCGGAACGGCTCCGCGCTCTTCGAAACCATCGGCTGCGCGGTGTGCCACGCGCCGACGCTCACCACTGCAGCCGCGGGGACGCCGCTGTTCGGCGGGCCGTACCGGGTTCCGCAGGCGCTCGGCGGACGCACCCTCCACCCGTACAGCGACTATCTGCTGCACGATGTGGGGACCGGGGACGGGATCGAGCTCGCGGTGCCCGAGCACCACGGTCCCGAGTTCGACGGCCTTCAAGACAGCTTCGCCGGGAACGCGAACAAGATCCGCACCGCGCCGCTCTGGGGCCTCCGGACGCGGAGCCGGCTGATGCATGACGGGCTTTCGCCGACCCTGCGCGAGGCCATCGGCCGCCACCAGGGCGAGGCGACCTTCGCCCGCGCCGCGTTCGACGGCCTGCCCCCCGATTCACAGGCGCAGGTCCTGACCTTCCTCCGCTCGCTCTGAGTCGAAGGAAGGTCCGCGATCCGGGACGCACCGTCCGGCGCCGCGGATCGACGAGGTGTCAAACACCTCGTTGAGTTTTCGCCTCGGTGGAGCGCTCGCGCGCACCACGCGAGGGTGTCGTTTGCCGTCGCGGGAGTCCCGCGGGCGAGACGATCCTCGGCTCGGCGGCGGCGTGTCGGTCAGCCCGTCAGTGCACCGCGGCCGGTCCGCCGCGCGCGGGAGCCTTCGTCGAACCGGGGAGGGCACCCCGGTCGAGCCAGGCCTCGTAGGCCTTGAAGTCGTACGGCCGCCCGAGGAAGTCGGCGACCAGATCCGCCGCTGGCTTGCCGCCGCCCGGGCCGAGGACGCGCTCGCGATAGCGGGTCGCCGTCTCGCGGTCGAACACGCCCTTGCTCGCGAACGGCGTGAACATGTCCTTCGCGATGACCAGGGACCACATGTACGTGTAGTACACGGCGCTGTACCCGTTCAGGTGGCCGAACGACGCCTGCAGGGCCATGCCCTTCACGTAGGGGAAGGTCCAGTACTTCTCCATCGACTCGGCGAGGACCGCGGTGGAGTCGAGCCCCTTCGCCTCGCGCTGGTGCAGGTGGAGGCTGGTGGCGGCGAGGAACATCTGGCGCCGGACCTCCAGGCCCTTCCCGAACTCCTCCGCCGCGCGGAGCTGCTCGACCATCTTCGCCGGGATGGGCTCACCGGTCTTCACGTGCTTCGCGAAGCTCTGGAGCACGCTCGCGTCGCGCATCCACTCCTCGAGCATCTGGGAGGGCGCCTCGACGAAGTCCTGCTCGGTGCGCACGCCCGAGTTCGCCGCCCACCGGGTGTTTCCTCCGAGCACGTGGTGCACCAGGTGCCCGAACTCGTGGAACAGCGTCCTGGCGTCGTCGTACTCCATCAGCCCGCCGGGCCTGGGGAAGTTGCAGAGCAGCGCGCCCTCGGGGAGCCGGTGCCCGGCCTGGCCGGAGATGACGGTGAACTGGGCTGCGTGCTTGAACTTGCCGTCGCGCGGGTGCAGGTCGAGGTAGATGCGGCCCAGTGACTTCCCCGCGCGATCGCCGAACGACGGGCCAGCGATGACGTCGTAGGTCCGCACGTCGGCGTGCCAGACCATCGCGTTCTCCACCGGCCGGTAGGAGATGTCGAAGAGCTTCCCGGAGACGTCGAGCACGCCCTGGAACACCCGGCCTGCCTCGAAGTACGGGCGGGCCTCCTGCGCGTCGAACCGGTAGCGCTCGGCCTTCACTCGCTCGCCGTAATAGATGATGTCCCAGGGATCGAGCTGCTTCGCGCCGGGGACGTCCTTCCTCTTTCGTTCGAGGAGAAGCTGCTTCTCCTGCGCAGCACGGGGTCCGGCGGCGGCGGTGATCCGCTCGATGAAGTCCGAGGCGGCCTGTCCGCTGCCGATCATCTTGTTCTCCGTCGCGTAGTCCGCCCAGTTCGCATATCCCAGCGTGTGGGCGAGCTCCTGGCGCTTCACCAGCATCCGCTCGAGGACGGCGATGTTCTGGGGAGCCGCGCGGGTCATGAACGCTCGCCACATCGCCTCCCGGGTCTGCGCCTTCTTCGCGTAGCTCCGCACCGGGAAGTAGTCCGGGTAGTCGGTGGTGAGGACGATCTTCCCGTCCGGCCCGGGCGGGTGCGCGGCGAGGAAGTCCAGCGGCAGGCCCGCGAGGGCAGCCTTGGCGAAGGAGACCTTCTTCACGTCGGCGGGGATGTTCCGGTCGAACTCCTGCCCGATGGTGACCAGCTCGTCGGCGAGCGTGCGGACCTTCTCCCGGGTGGCGTCGTCGCGGTCCACGCCGGCGCGGCGGAACTCGCGGAGCTCACGCTTCATCCACCAGCGGGTGGTGACGTCCTGGCCCGAGACGTCGAGCGAGGAGAGGACGTCGTACACCGCGCGGTCCTGGTTGATGGCGGTGAACATCGCCTGGAGCTTCCGGTCGCACTCCTCGGCGGCCTTCCGCATGGCCGGGTCAGGGCTCCCCTGGCGGGCCAGCTCGGCCTGGGCGGAGGCGCCGTTGATGGCGGCGAAACCGTCATCGTAGATGGTGAGCGTGGCGACGGTGTCGCGCGGCGCCGGGACGGCCTTCACCGCGTCGATCGCGATGCGTGCGCGGGCCATCGCGTCCTCGCACGAGGCGGTGAACTCCGCGGGTGCGCCGGCGATGCGGGCGGCTGCTGCGCCCACCGGCTCGTCGAGCGCGGGGAGGGGCTTCACCACCGCGGGCACCGGAGCCGCCTTGCCGGTGGCGGTCGGCGCCGGCGCAGGGGCGCTGGCACAGGCGAGAAGCGTGAGGAAGGGAAGGGCGAGAGCAAGGCGCATTCGATCGGTCTCGAGGAAAGGGGCGGACTCTCGCACACCCTCCCGCGAAGGGTCATCCGCAAGCAGCGAGGCGCGGACGCCGCGCGGGGCGACGTCAGCGCGACAACGTTCACCCGGCGGAACGGGTCACTTCACCATTCGCGCGGCCGGGGCAGCGCTGGCCTTCGGCGCCGGTTTCGCCGGTGCATCGCCTTCGCGGAGCCATGCCTCGTAGGCCCGGAAGTCATACGGGCGCCCGAGGAAGTCGGCGACGAG
>DASXGF010000015.1:0-1665 GCA_036489275.1 Myxococcaceae bacterium
CGCGAGCCGCTCCACCTCCTCCAGCGACCCGGGGAACCAGGTGGGAAGCGTGGGGACACCGACATCGATGCAGGCCTGATGCAGTCGCCGCTTGTCGAGGAGAGAGACCACCGTCGACACCGGTGGCTGGAAGAGCAGGAAATGGCGGGACAGCGCGGCCTGGTTGCTGGCGAGGAGCCACGCCAGGTCGTCCGAGGTTGGATACAGCAGATGCCCAGGCTCTCGCTGGCCGAAGCGGAGGAGCCATTCGAGGAACGCCGGATCGCGCGGCGCCGGACAGCGAAGGACGCGGTCGGCATGTCGCGACCAGCGCGCCGGAGCGAGCCACTCGTTGCCGGCGACCGTCACCCGGACTCCGTCCCTGCCCAGGGCCCGCACCGCGGCCAGCGTTCCGCCATAGGCCGGCATGGTCAGCAGGCATGGTGGCCGCTCACCGAGTGCCGCTCTCCCCGGGATCTTCGTCCGCTCACCGGGTGCCGAGCCGGGGCCGCCCTCGCTCGCCGGGCCAGCTTGGATGTCTGTCTGGGAGAGGATGCGCGATGGTGCCCGGTCGCAGTCCGGGTCCACAAGGCTGTTCTTTCGCCGGGGTCGCGTGGACCCCGCGCCGTGTCGCATCCCGGTGTTGATACGCTCGTGGAGCGTGCACGGTGGCGACTCGGTGATCAGAGGTGCGGATGTGGGAGTGATCGGCGGGGGCGCCGTCGGACTCGCGATCGCGCGGCGAACGGCCCGGTCCGGGAAGCGCTTCGTCGGCGCTCATCTCAGCTCCCGGAACTCCGAGGTGATCCACGCCGGCGACCCGGCCGGTTCCCTGAAGGCCCGGCTCGGTCTGGCAGGTCGCGACGCGCTCGACACGTTCTGCGCCGAGCGGAAGATTCGACATTCCGGGCTGGGGAAGCTGGTGGTCCGGTGGTGGCGGCAGCATGGAGTGGGAGCGTGAAGTTGCCGCGCTGGCCATTGCTGACCCGGGGGGCTCTTCTATTGATGGTCCTCGGGTCCGCAGCCCTGGCGGTGCTCGGGCTCCGGACGTCGCCGTCCGGCGTCGAGCAGGGCTACACCTGCCCCATGCATCCGGATCTGCGCCGGAGCGGTGCGGGCGACTGCCCGATCTGCGGCATGCCTCTGGTTCACATCGCCCCCCCGACGCAAGCGAGCCGGGCCGCAGGAGGCAGCCGACCGATGCTGCCACCCGGTGCGCTCGAGCCTGCACGCCAGCGGGTCCTCGCCGAACGCCGAAGCGTTCCCGCCTGGGTGGATGATCGGCGGAAGGTCCAGGCGCTCGTGCCGGCTGAGGAGGCTCCGCACCTCGTCGTGGGCGAACGTGCCGAGTTCCGCGCCAGCGGAGACACGGTTGCGGTTGCGCTGAAGAGGCTTGCGGAGGAGGTCGCTCCTCACGACGAGGCGACCTCCCGGGTGACGTTCGAGCCGGTCGCAGGCGCCGTGCTGGTCCCAGGCACGGTGGGATGGCTTGCCCTCTCGGACCGGCCCCGGGCTGCGCTCATCGTTCCCTCGTCGGCGGTGCTCCTGTCCGAGAAGGGACCGGCGGTGCTGGTCTCGGTTCGCGCTGGCACGGCGCTCGAGCGACGCCCGGTACGCCTCGGACAGTCTCCCGATGGCCTGGCGGTCGTTGTGTCCGGAGTGGAGGAGAACGAGCGGGTCGTGGTT
>DASXGF010000396.1:0-4198 GCA_036489275.1 Myxococcaceae bacterium
GCGCGGTTCTGTGGCGGACCCGGGGGCCCTGCATCCGGGCCTCCACCGCCCCCTCCACCACCGCCGCCGACATCGTTGCTGCACCCGATGGCCGCCCCCAGCAGCGCCACACAGATTCCTCGTCTCAACATCATCGCCCGCCACCTCCCTCGGCATGGACCCGAGCGAGCCATGGATGGGGACGGGTGCCCCTGGACGGAAGGCCAGGGGGAGGGGTTCGTGACGAGGGGCGTCGTCCCCTGAACGGACGCCAGAGGGGCAGTTGTGTCTGCCTGCCCCCGTGCAGAGGTTCCATCCGTTCGCATGCTGAAGAACATCGTCGCGCTCGCCCTGGCGCCGCTGCCCGTGCCGCCCTGGGCGAACGGCTCCGGACGGGGGCTGCACCTGCGCTGGCGCTGGGGCTGGCTCCGGGGGTGGGCGGCCCGTCCGTCCTGGCGCTTGCGCGAGCTGCTCGGCGGCCCCCGCATCCGGGTCGGCCGGCGCTTCTCGCTGCTCGGGCGACTGAAGGCGCATGGCCCGGGCGAGGTCATCATCGGCGATGACGTCACGGTGGACGCGCTCACCACTCCCTTCACGCATTCGCCCGAAGCCCGCATCGAGATCGGCAGCGGGAGCTACGTGAACGGCACGCGGTTCGGCTGTGCGTCCCTCATCCGGATCGGCCAGCGGGCGATCCTCGCCGACGCCCGCATCATCGACACCGATTTTCACTCCCTGCACGTCGCCGAGCGGCACGATCCGCGCGCCCCGGTGCTCACCGCTCCCATCGTGGTGGAGGAGAACGTCTGGGTCGGCGGGGGAGCGGCGGTGCTGAAGGGCGTCCACATCGGGAAGGACGCGGTGGTGGGCTTCGGCTCGGTGGTGGTGCACGACGTCGAGGCCGGGTCGGTGGTGGCGGGGAACCCCGCCCGGCCGGTGGCCCGTGTCCCGGGGACCTGAATGCGCGTCGAGGCGCAGATCCATCCTCACCCGAGCTTCACCCACCTGGGTTACGTGCTGACCGGCCTGGAGGGGCTCGCCCGGCGCGGGAGCCTCGAGCTCGTCGGCGGTCGCGCTCCGGTCAGCTCGCATCCGCTGGTGCTCCGCTGCCGGGTGGACGCCGGAGACGGCCGGGAGCGGACCGTCGTCTTCGACATGCTCGACCGGAGCGGCGAGTGGGACCTGCCCGGCCTCGACTCGGCGGACCTCTACCTCAAGCGCAGCTTCGACCGTCCGGACGTCGACCGGCTGGCCCCGGACCGCGCGCGGCGGGTCGAGCCCTTCGGGATGAACTTTCTCGTCCGCTCGCCGGCGAGCACCCGGTGGGTCCTCGCCCACGCGGTGCTCCCCGAGCTGCTCGCCTCGGCCCGAGGGACACGGGCGCGCCTGGCCGATCGCCGGGTCGAGTACCGGAACTTCTTCGGCTCGCCCGGACTCGCCGCCTTCGAGGTGCCTCCCGACGTGCCGGCGCCGCAGCGGGTGGCCTTCCAGACGCGTGTCTGGACGGCCGGCGAGCTCGGCCCCGAGTCCGAGGGGCTCAACGAGCAGCGGGTGGAGATGGTGCGCGCGTTGCGACGGGCCCTGGGCTCCCGGTTCTCGGGCGGGCTCGTCCCGACGCCGCTCGCCCGGGAGCGGTGGCCGGAGTGGGTCTCGGATGCGCCGACCCGTCGCCGGGCGCACCTGCGCTGGATGCAGGGCGCGGCGGTGGCCGTCTACACCCGCGGGCTGCACCACTCGACGGCCTTCAAGCTCCCCGAGTACCTGGCCGCCTCGCGGTGCATCGTCGCCGAGCCGGTGCGCAACGCGCTCCCCCGGCCGCTGGTCCCCGGAGAGCACCTGCTCGAGTTCTCGAGCGCCGAGGAGTGCGCGGCCCGGTGCGCGACGGTCCTCGACTCCCCGGAGCTCCAGAGACGGCTCCGGCAGGCAGCCTGGAAGTACTGGACGGCCGAAGGACGCCCGGAGGAGCGGGTGGAGCGCTGCCTCGCGCGACTCCTCGAGCGGACCGAAGCTCGCCGGCAGGCCGCGCTCTCCTAGACCACCGGGGCCTCGGTGACGTCGCCCGGGTCGGGCTGCGCGGGCAAGGGCGCGGGCCGCCGCGACTTCCGGAGAGACTTGAGCACGTCGAGGACGCGCACGCCTTGGAGGTGCAGCACGCCGACGTACACCACTCCGAAGAGCAGCGAGTCGGTGCCGATGGGGACCAGGCGCCAGAAGAACCTGTGGGGCAGCCAGTCCCAGTGGCCGGCGATTGCCCGATCCCAGATCCAGGTCAGCGCCACCGCCCCCACCGACGCGAGGCCGGCACGGAGGCAGGCGCGGATCGGCACCAGCGGGAGCAGCTCCCGGAGCCGCCGGGTGCCGAGCGCCCTCGGGAGCCGGGCGACCAGCAGCACCTTGCCCAGCGCCTCGGCCAGGAGCCAGGAGAGCACACCCCCGATGAGCCCGAACCAGTGGACGAAGAGGAGGACCAGGGGAACCGTGGCCAGTGCCTTCACCACGTAGGAGCGGAAGATGGCCGTGGTGTCGCCCCTGGCGCGGAGGAGCCCGTCGAGCGGGAAGCAGCCGAAGAGCACCGCCAGCGTGCTGACCCGGAAGAGCGGAACGGAGGGGAGGAACCGGGTCCCGAACAGCGCCTCGATGAATGCCGGCGCGGTCGCGAGGAGGAAGGCGCAGGTGGGGACGAACACGTAGGCCAGCCGGGCGGCGGCCTCGCGGAAGGCGCGGGCCACCTCCGAGAGGCGCCCGGCGCGCTCGAGCTCACCCACGTGGACCATCAGCACCTCGCTGGTGGGCGTGTAGAGGAGGTCCACGATGGGCAGCTGGAAGCACCCCACCGCGTAGATGGCAAAGAGGGCCGGATCGAACCGGGCGCTCACCACCCACTGGTGGAACGAGTGCTGGGGGACCGAGACCGCCAGCGCTGCCCCGAAGGGCAGGGCGTAGGCGAGCTGGACCCGAAGCGCCTCGCGGTCCCACCAGCTTCCGAGAGTCCGCCGCACCACGATGAGCCAGGTGGCGCCGAAGCGGACGACCATCAGCAAGGCCACGCTCCACATCGTCGCGTGCAGCCCCAGGCCCAGAAGGATCGGGACGGTCATCGCCGCGGCCCGGAGGCTGTCCCAGACGAGGTAGTTGATGGCGGCGAGCCCGGTGCGTCCCTCGCTGGTGAGGATGGGCTCGAGCGCGCAGGCGGCGAGGTAGAACCCGGTGTACGTGGCGAGCGCTCCGCGGTAGTCCGCGAGGTCGGGCGCGGAGAAGAGCTGGCCAATCCACGGCGTCGCGGCCAGGACCAGGAAGGCCGCCGCGGCTCCGGCGACGGCGAGCAGCGCGAGCGTGTGGACGACGAACGGCCGTGCCCGGTCGGTCCGCGGCATGAAGTAGTACAGGCTCTGCGGAAGGCCGAAGGTGAAGATCGCGGTCAGCGTCGTCCCGACGAGGAACAGCTGCTTGTAGGTCCCGTACTCGGCGATCGCCATCGCCCGGGCCAGGACCAGCGGGACGACGGTGGTGACGATGGCGCTCGCGAATCGCGCCAGGACCAGCGGGCCGGCGCGCCGCAGGAAGGAAGGAGAGCTCATCGTGCTGCGCCGCAAGGTGCGCGCGGTGCGCTCCGGAGCCAAGCGAGCGCGCCCTTCGTGCTGCGCGGTCCGAGACACTCGGGCTGATCCCCGCGCCAGTCGGTCAAGCGGTTTTGGGCACCGCTCGGGTCATGGCTCGGTCGCCTGGTCGGCCTTCGGACTGGCGACAATGTAAGAGCAAAGTTCACCAGGAAACAACGCTGTGACGCGTCGTACAAGGGTCGCCTTCTCTCCCAAACGTTCAGGAGGCGGCGTTGCAGAAGCTTGGTCGGATTCTCGGACTGGTGATTGGGCTCGCGAGCGCTTCGTCGCTCGCCGCCGGAGCGGACGGCAGCTGGTCGGCGTGCACGATGCCTGCTCGCTTGAGCCCCGACCCAGCAGGCAAGACCAACTATGTCGCGACCTGGGGCACCAACCCCGGTAGCTGCCCCAGCTGGTCCGGCTACACCTTCCGGACCGTCGACGCCGCGGTGAAGTGCGCCCAGGGCAAGGACACGATCATGGTCCGCGGCGGGAGCTACGGCCCCTTCGGCATTGCCAACACCTGGCCGAGCGACCGGATTCTCATCACCAACTACCCCGGCGAGAGCCCGATCATCGATGGCTGGTACAGCGTCGGTGACTACCAGGCCATCATCTGG
>DASXGF010000039.1:0-5180 GCA_036489275.1 Myxococcaceae bacterium
CGACCAGCGTCGAGGTCAGCGGGTTCCCGTCGGCGTCGTACACCATCTCCTCGAGCAGCGCCTGCGCCACGCCCTGGGCGATGCCGCCGTGCAGCTGCCCGTCGACGATCATCGGGTTGATGACGTTCCCCACGTCGTCCACCGCGACGTAGCGGAGCAGCGTGGTCCGGCCGGTCTCGACGTCCACCTCCACCACGGCGATGTGCGTGCCGAAGGGAAAGGTGAAGTTCGAGGGATCGAAGAAGCTGGTCATCTCCAGGCCAGGCTCCATCCCCGCGGGCATCGAATGGGCCAGGTAGGCCGCGAGGGTCACCTCGGCGAAGGTCTTGCCGCGGTCCGGCGAGCCCTTCACCGAGAAGCGGCCGGCCTTGAACTCCACGTCGTCCGGCGACGCCTCGAGCAGGTGCGCGGCGAGCGCCGCTCCCTTGGCGATGATCTTCTGCAGGCTCATGTGGATGGCGGTGCCGCCCACTGCTCCGCTCCGGCTCCCGTAGGTCCCCATGCCGAAGGGGATCCGGCCGGTGTCCCCGTGCACGATGTCCACGTCGGTCATCGGGATGCCGAGGACATCCGCCACCAGCTGGGAGAAGGTCGTCTCGTGTCCTTGGCCGTGGCTGTGCGAGCCGGTGAGGACCGTCACCTTTCCGGTCGGGTGCACGCGCACCGTCGCGCTCTCGTAGAGGCCGGCCTGCGCTCCCAGCGAGCCCACCACCTGCGACGGAGCGATGCCGCAGGCCTCGATGTAGCAGGAGAGGCCGATGCCCAGGTACCGGCCCTTCTTGCGGGCCTCGGTCTGCTCGGAACGGAAGCGCTGGTAGCCCACCATCTCCAGCGCGCGGGCGAGCGCCGGGGCGTAGTTCCCGCTGTCGTAGGTGAGCGCCACCTGCGTCTGGAAGGGGAAGCGCTCCTTGGGGATGAGGTTCTTGCGGCGGAGCTCCGCCGGATCGGTCCCGAGCTCGCGCGCCGCGATGTCCATCGTGCGCTCGAGGAGGTAGCAGGCCTCGGGGCGACCTGCGCCGCGGTACGCGTCCACCGGGACCGTGTGAGTGAAGACGCCGTCCACCTCGCAGTGGATCGCCGGGAAGTCGTAGAGGCCGTTGAGCAGCGTCCCGTAGAGGTAGGTGGGGACGGCGGGCGCGAAGAGCGTCAGGTACGCGCCGAGGTTGGCCACCGTGCTGACCTTCAGCCCGGCCACCTTGCCGGAGGCGTCGAAGGCCATCTCGACGTCGGAGACGTGGTCGCGGCCCTGGGCGTCGGTGAGGAAGCTCTCACTGCGCTGGGCCGTCCACTTGACCGGGACCCCGAGCTGCTTGGCCAGCCAGGCCACCGCCACCTCCTCGGGGTAGACGAAGATCTTCGAGCCGAATCCGCCGCCGACGTCGGGCGAGATGACCCGGAAGCTCTGCTCCGGGAGCCCGAGGACGAACGCTCCCATGATCAGCCGGTGGACGTGCGGGTTCTGGGAGGTGACCCAGAGGGTGAGCTCGTCGGTGGCCGGCGAGTAGGTGGCGAGCGAGGCCCGCGGCTCGATGGCGTTGGCGATGAGCCGCTGGTTGACCAGCCGCGTCCGCACCACCTTGGCCGCGCCGCGGAGGGCGGCCTCGGCCCGGGCCTTGTCGCCGATCTCCCAGTGGAAGCAGCGGTTGTCGGGGGCGCCGTCGTGGACCTGGGGCGCTCCTTTCCGGAGGGCGGCAACGGCGTCCACCACCACCGGGAGCTCGGCGTAGTCCACCTGGATCAGCTCGGCGGCATCGCGGGCGATCGCCGCGGTCTCGGCCACCACCACCGCGACTGCCTCGCCGGCGTGGCGCACGCGATCCACCGCGATGGCGCGGAAGTCGGTCGTCTTGAGGCCCGGGAGCAGCCACCCCACCGGGATGGGGTTGACGCCCCCGTCGGCCAGGTCCTTGCCGGTGAACACCGCGCGCACGCCGGAGAGCGCCGTCGCCCGCCGGGCATCGACGTTGACGATGCGGGCGTGGGCCAGCGGGCTCCGGACGAAGACCGCGTGATGCGTTCCCGGCAGCTTCACGTCGTCGGTGTACGTGCCTCGGCCAGTGATGAACCGGGGGTCCTCCCGCCGCCTGATGGCCTTGCCGACCAGGCGCTCGACCGTCGCGGTCGCCATGATGTGCCTCCTATCGGCCCTGGGCCCGGGCGGGCGCGTTGTCGGCGGGTGCCGCGGCCAGCTTCTTCGCCGCGGACTGCACTGCCTTGACGATGTTGTGGTACCCCGTGCAGCGACAGAGGTTTCCTTCGATTCCTGCACGGATGGCTTGCTCGTCCGGGTGCGGGTCGTCGCGGAGCAGCCCGAGGGCGGAGAGGATGACGCCCGGGGTGCAGAAGCCGCACTGCAGGCCGTGCTCCTCCCAGAAGCTCTCCTGGATCGGATGGAGCTTTCCGCCCGAGGCGAGACCCTCGATGGTGAGGACATCGCTTCCGTCGGCCTGGACGGTGAGCACTGTGCACGATTTCACGGTTCTGCCGTCGAGCATCACCGTGCAACTTCCGCACTGGCTGGTGTCGCATCCGACGTGGGTCCCGGTGAGGCCGAGGACGTCGCGGAGGTAATGCACGAGGAGCTGCCGCGGCTCGACCTCGTGCGACTGTTGCTTCCCGTTCACCTTCACCGAGATGCGGGCCATCGGGTCACCTCCGGGAGTGCTGCTCCGGCGTCGGACGAGGCTGGCAGGGACATTGCCGAGCCCCGTCGGCAGCGGTCAAGCACGCGGGCAGACGACGGCTGCTCCCGACGCAGCGTGGCATTCAGAGGCCCGTCGTTGACACTGCAATCTCGGCGCGTGTTCATTCCCTGCAGTTGCCTCGACGTCCACGGAGGTCGCGGTGGAACGGCGTGAGAGCGTCGCCGGCGTGGTCCTCGCCGCAGGGACCTCGAGCCGGATGGGTCGGAACAAGCTCCTGCTCGACGTCGGAGGGCAGAGTGTGCTCCGGCGTGCAGTGCGGACGGCCATCGACGCCGCGCTCGAGCCGGTGCTGGTCGTCGTCGGTCACGAGAGCGAGCGCGCCCGCTCCGAGCTCGCCGAGCTGCCCTGTGAGTGGGTACTGAACGCTGGATACCAGGAAGGAATCCACAGCTCGGTACGCACGGGAATCGCGGCGGTTCCCGAGCGTTGCGCCGCGGCCGTGGTCATGCTCGCCGACATGCCGCTGGTCGACGCGGAGATGGTCCGCACCCTGGTCCGGCGATACCTCGCGGACCGGCCTCCCCTCGTCGTCTCCGACTACGAGGGCGTCGATGCGCCGCCCATCCTCTACGACCGGAGCCTCTTTCCGGAGCTCGCCGTCCTCGAGGGGGAAGGCTGCGGCAGGCGGGTGGTGAAGCTCCACAGCGCCGAGGCGATCCGCATCCGCTGGCCCACGCGCGCGCTCATCGACCTCGACCGGCCGGACGACCTCGAGCGGATCCGCGAGGAGCTGGGAGGCAAGCGATGAAGGCCGAGCTTCTCCGGATCGCCGCCGATCTCGCCGCGCGGCGCCAGCCGTTCGTCCTGGCCATGGTGGTCCGGCGACAGGCCTTTACCTCGTCGCACCAGGGCGACATGGCGGTGATCACCGCCGACGGCGGCTACCACGGCTGGCTGGGCGGGAACTGCACACAGCCGGTGGTGAAGCGGGAGGCGATGCGTGCCCTCGCCGACGGACGGCCGCGGCTCCTGTCGCTCTCACCCGAGCCAGCCGCCGCCGAGCGCCCCGGGGTGACGGTGCTTCCGATGGTCTGCCACAGCGGGGGAACCGTGGACGTCTACCTCGAGCCGGTGTTGCCGCCGCCGCGCCTGGTCCTGTTCGGGCTCTCGCCGGTGGTCCGCGCCCTCAGTCAGCTGGGGAAGGGGCTGGGGTATTCGGTGGACGTGGTCGACCCGGACGCCGCGCCAGGGCTCCTTTCCGGGGCGGACCGCACCTTCGTCGACTTCGGGAGCCCCGAGCTCCGCGACGCCGGTGGAACGGCAAGGACCTACGCGGTGGTGGCGACGATGGGCGAGCACGACGACGAGGCGGTGACCGCCGCGCTCGGGCTGCGGCCGTCGTACCTCGGCGTGGTCGCGAGCCGGGCGCGGTTCGGAGAGCTGCGGGAGGGGCTGCTGGCGTGCGGGGTCTCGGCCGAGCCGCTGGATCGCATCCACAACCCGGCCGGGCTCGACATCGGCGCGCGACAGCCCGAGGAGGTGGCGCTCAGCATCCTCGCGGAGATCGTCCAGCTGGCGAGGGCCGCGGCCCCGGCCGAGCCGGCGTCACCGCCCCAGCGAGCCGAGGCCGACGAGGCGCTCGATCCGGTGTGCGGGATGACGGTGTTGGTGGCCACCGCGCGGCACCGTGCCGAACACGCCGGGCGGACCTACTTCTTCTGCAACCCGCGGTGCCGCGAGAAGTTCATGCTCGCTCCCGAGCGCTACCTCTCGCCGGCGACCACCCAGACCTGAGACCCGTCCGATGGCAATGGAGATCGCCAAGACCTTCGTGGTGAACGCCGCTCCCGACGCGGTGTGGAGCTTCCTGACCGACCTCCCGCGGGTCGCCCGGTGTCTGCCGGGTGCGGCGATCGGCGAGAAGATCGACGAGAAGACCTCCACCGGAACCATGACCATCAAGGTCGGGCCGGTGTCGTCCACCTACCGGGGCAAGGTGGTGTTCGAGCGCCTCGATCCGGCGGGCCGCACCGCCGAGCTGAGCGCGTCGGGGCAGGACGTCCGCGGCAAGGGCGGGGCGGACATGCGGCTGACCAGCAGCCTGAAGCCGCTGCCCGGCGGTCAGACCGAGGTCACCGCCGTGTCGAAGGTGAACGTGACGGGCATCCTCGCGCAGATGGGGCGCGGGATGATCCAGGACGTCAGCGACGAGATGTTCCAGATCTTCTCCGAGCGGATGCGGGCCGAGCTCGAGAGCGGCGCGGCAGCCCCCGCGACGTCGTCCTCCTCGGCGGCGGCTCCGGCTGCCCCGCCGGCCGCGGCCAGCTCCGGCTCGCCGGCCCAAGCGACGCCGGCGCCGTCGGTCCCCGCGCCGGTCCCGCCCACGGCGCCCGAGGCCCTCGACGCCGCGGCGATCGGCGCCCGGGTGGCCCGGCGGTCCGCGATGCGCCTCGCGCGTCAGCCCGCGCTCTGGGCCGTTCTCCTGTTGATCGCAGCCGGAGTCGCCTATTTCTTGCTGAACCGATCGTCGTCTGG
>DASXGF010000043.1:0-4380 GCA_036489275.1 Myxococcaceae bacterium
CGACGACGTGCGGCGGCCGGAGCACGAGGGGCTCGCCGCCGCCAGGCGGTGTCCAGTCGACCTCGAAGACGCGCCCGGTCCGCGAGGAGAAGTAGTTGACGAAGACGTGGCCGGCGAGCTCGCCCGGGGAGGCGGGGGTGCCGCGTCCCTCGAGATAGGAAGGCGCCGCGTACGTCACCACCGGGAACTCGGCCAGCCGGCGACCCATCAGCGTCTGGTCGTGCACGTCGCCGCCGCGAACCACGCAGTCCACGCCCTCGGCGACCAGGTCCACGGGACGATCGGTCGATCCGAGCTCGACGACGATCTCGGGATGGCGGGCGAGGAACCGGGGGAGCGCCGGAGCGATAAGCTGGCGGCCCGCCGCGCCGGAGACGTCGACCCGGAGCCGTCCGCGCGCGCTCGCCGCCGCACCCGCGAGGCCGGCCTCCACCTCGCGCAGCTCCCGGAGCAGCCGGCGCACCTCCTCGTAGTAGACGGTGCCGTCCCCGGTGGGCGACACGCGGCGCGTGGTCCGCTGGAGCAGTCGCACGCCGAGCTGCCCTTCCAGCGCCTGGATCTCGGTGGTCGCGCGGGTGCGCGAGATGCGGAGCGCCGAGGCCGCGGCCGTGAACGAGCCGGCCTCGACCACCCGGACGAAGAGCTCCATGGCTCTGAGGCGGTCCATTGTTCCGTCCTGGGGACGAGTGGATTCCTGGGGGCGAAGATTATCCGCACCGAGGCAAACAATACATCAAGCGCCCACCCCGAACCCCCCACCGGGAGGAGCCACCATGCGCAGCGCCCTCAAGGCTCGAACCCTCGGGAAGTCCGGCCCGACCGTGTCCGCCCTCGGCCTCGGCGCGATGGGAATGTCGGACTTCTACGGCCCGGCGGACCGGACCGAGAGCATCGCCACGCTGAAGACCGCGCTCGACGAGGGCATCACCCTCATCGACACCGGCGACTTCTACGGCTCCGGGCACAACGAGCTGCTCGTCGCCGAGGCCCTCCGCGGCCGCCGCCGTGACGACGTCGTCCTCTCCGTGAAGTTCGGCGCGCTCCGCGACCCGCGCGGCGCGTTCATCGGCGTGGACCTCCGACCGGCGGCGATCCGCAACTTCCTCGCCTACTCGCTGAAGCGCCTCGACACCGACCACATCGACATCTACCGGCCGGCGCGCATGCCTCCGGGAACGAACGTCGAGGAGGTGGTCGGCACGCTGGCCCAGCTGGTGAAGGAGGGATTCATCCGGCACATCGGGCTCTCGGAGGTGGGCGCCGACACGCTCCGCCGGGCCGCAGCGGTCCACCCGATCGTGGATCTGCAGATCGAGTACTCGCTCGCATCGCGCGGCATCGAGGCCGACATCCTCCCCACCGCGCGGAAGCTCGGCATCGGCATCACCGCCTACGGCGTGCTCTCCCGCGGCCTGCTCTCCGGGCACTGGACGCCCGAGCGCGCCCTCGCCCAGGGCGACTTCCGGGCGCACAGTCCTCGGTTCAGCGGCTCGAATCTCGCCAAGAACCTGGGGCTGGTCGAGGCCCTGCGGCAGGTGGCGCGGAGGAAGGGCATCACCGTCGCGCAGGCGGCCATCGCCTGGGTGCTGTCCCGCGGCGACGACATCGTGCCGCTGATCGGGGCGCGCACCCGTGAGCGGCTCGACGAGGCGCTCGGGGCGGCGGAGGTGACGCTCACCGCGTCCGAGCTCGACGAGATCGCCCGGGCGGTTCCCGCCGAGGCGGTCGCCGGCGACCGTTACCCCGATCATGCGATGCGGGATCTGGACAGCGAGCGGGCCCGCCGCTGACGAGACCGAGGGGCGGTCCGCCTGACCGGGTGCACTCCGGTCGACCCGGCGGGGCCCGCTTGCATCGCTGGCGAGGAGGCCGCACCTCCCCAAGCGCCATGGCCGAGCACACCGACACCGCTGCGCCGTACTCCGGGGCCGAGGGCTCCGAGGATGAGGAGTTCTTCCGGCTCATCCGCGAGACGCTGCCCGACGTCTCTCCCGACGAGGCGGCCGACGCGGTCCTCTGCGCGATCGCCCAGCGCGTCTCCGGCGCCGTCGCCCAGCAGCTGATCGAGGACCTGCCGGAGTCCCTGCGTCACCTGGCCACGCCCTGCGCGCGGCACAGCGACGCGCCGGCGCGGGACAAGGACGACTTCTACGCCAACGTCGCCGAGCACCTCGAAGGAGACGCCGCCGACTCCCGACGTGTCATCAGCGCGGTGTTCTCGGCGGTGCAGGGGCAGATTTCCCGGCGCACCGCGGAGCAGATCGCCAGCCAGCTTCCGCGCGACCTGACCAGCACCTGGAACGCCGCGCGCCGGCGGCATCCCGGCCCGCACTAGGCCGGGAGGCTGAGCGGGAGCCCGAAGCGCGGGAAGAGTCGCCCGGTGTCGAGGAAGGTGTTGATGCCGGTCACCCGGCCACCGGCGGTCTCCAGCAGGACCAGCCCCCAGGCGTGGAAGCCCTTCCCCGGACCGCCGTTCCGGAACTGCCCGAACGCGGGCACGCCGTTCGCCGCGACCGGAAGCATCCGCGAGCCGCGGCATCCGATGCCACGACCGAGCATCCAGTCGCGCACGGCCTCCGGGCCCTGGAGCCAGATGGCGTAGGGCGGCATCGACATCACCACGTCCTGGTGCAGGAGCCGGGTGAGCGCATCCATGTCGTAGCGCTCGAACGCGTCGACGTAGCGATGGACCAGGTCCAGGTCCTCGATGTCGCCCGCCACCGCCTCGGCCTGGAGCTGCCGCGCATCGAGCGTGGCGCGGGCGCGCTGGATGGCGCTGTTCACCGCCGGCACCGACATGTCGAGCGTCGCCCCGACCTCGGCGGCGGAGCACCCCAGCACCTCCATCAGGAGGAGCGCCGCGCGCTGCCGGGGCGGCAGGTGCTGGAGCGCGGCCATGAAGGCGAGCCGGATGCTCTGCCGGAGGATGGCGCGCTCGGCCGGGTCGGCGTCCTCGGGGAGGACCTCGGACTCGGGGACCGGCTCGATGAACTCCGCGGCCGGGCGCGTGCATAGCTCGTCGTTCACCGTTCCCACCGGGCCCAGCTCCATCGGGCGCACCCGCCGCGCGCGCTCCGCCAGCGCGTCGAGGCACACCCGGGTGGCGATGCTGTAGAGCCAGGTCCTCAGCGACGAGCGCTGCTCGAACCTCCCCAGGTTGCGCCAGGCCCGGACGTAGGTTTCCTGGACGGCGTCGTCCGCCTCGTCCGGCGAGCCGAGCATCCGGTAGCAGTGTCCAGTGAGCGCCGCGCGGTGCTTCTCGAGGTCCATGAGGGCGCCGACTCTAACGGCGGCCCTGACCCGCGGCGCCACTCATCCGCCGGCGGCGTCAGGCGGTCAGCAACGTGCGTCGCAGGGCGGCGAACAGCCCGACGCCGAGCAGGAAGGCGAGCACCGACGGCCGCCGGTAGTGCGAGACCTTCCGGGGCCGCTCCCGGCGTGCGCTCCGTCGCGGCGCCTCCTCGAACAGCTCGACCATCCCTCGCTCGAAGGCGAGCAGGTCCACCGGCGAGCGGCTCGAGACCCAGTTCCCGTCCCGGACCAGCGGCTCGTCGATCCAGGTCCCTCCGGCGTTGCGGATGTCGTCCTGGATCCCCGGCCACGCGGCGAGCTTCCGGTCCCGCACCAGCCCGGCGGACACCAGGACCCAGGGGCCATGGCAGAGCGTCGCGATGGGCTTGCCGGCGACGTCGAAGGCGGTGACCAGCGTCTTTGCCTTCTCGCTCTGGCGGAGGAGGTCCGGGTTGATGAAGCCGCCGGGAATGAGGAGCGCGTCGTAGTTGGCCGCGCTCACGCGGTCCACGGTCCGATTCACCCGCAGCTTGATGCCCGGGCGGAGCATGTTGATTCCGCGGATGCCCCCGCGGTGGAGCGAGATGATGTCCGCCTGCGCGCCCTGACGGAGCAATTCTCGTAGAGGCCGGGTCACCTCGACCTGCTCGAAGCCGTCCGCGGCCAGGATCGCCACCCTCAATCCCTCGAGTCGCTTGAGTCCCATGCACCCCGGGTGTGCACGCCGGTCGGGGAGCGCAAGGGTCCGGAATGGAGCGCGCTCGCCCCGATGTTGCATCCGGCGTGGACGTGCCGAAGACCATGCTGACCGAGCAGCTCCGGACGCTGGGCGTGGCGCCAGGACAGGTGCTCCTGGTGCATGCCTCGTTCCGGGCGTTGCGGCCGGTGGAGGGCGGTCCACGGGGAGTGCTCGCCGCGCTGCTCGAGGTGCTCGGACCCGAGGGAACGCTGGTCATGCCCTCGTGGACCGGCCGTGATGACCTGCCCTTCGACCGCGCGGCCACGCCGGCATCGCCCGACCTGGGCGTGCTGGCCGAAACGTTCCGGCGATTGCCGGGCGTGAAGCGCAGCGCGCATCCGTTCGCCTTC
>DASXGF010000046.1:0-3617 GCA_036489275.1 Myxococcaceae bacterium
GGTCGCCGGGGACATGGGGAGCGCGCTCAAGTCGAACTACACCGTGCTCGGCGACCCGGTGGCCACAGCCGAGCGGCTCGAGCGGGCGAACCGGATCTACGGGACGAGCCTCCTGGTCTCCGGCGAGACGCAGCGCCGGGCGGCCGAGGAGTTCGTCTTCCGCGAGCTCGACGTGGTGACGGTGGGCGGCGGACCGCAGACGCTGTACGAGCTGATCGGCCGGCGCGGCGAGGTGCCGCAGGCGCTGGTGCCCATTCTCCAGGGCTGGCCGGAGGCGCTGGCCCGGGTCCGGCGGCGCGACTTCGCCGGGGCGCTCGCCTTCTTCGAGGCGCACGCTTCGGTGGATCCAGTCTCCGCGCGGTGGGCAGAGCGGGTGCGTGGCTACCAGGCCGCTCCGCCGCCTCCGGACTGGGACGGGCGGGGAGACCTCCGCCGCGGCTAGTGCCTCGACCGGGGGGGGCTGATCGCTACTTCGCCCCGGTCTTGGCGCTCGCGGGCTCGAGGACGATGTCGACCGCGCCGCCGGTCGCGAACTCCGGGGTGTTGGGAAGGGGGCGGGTCGGCTTCTTCGTCGGCGAATCGGCGATGATCTGCCCGGCGGTGACGCCCTCGCCCACGAGGAAGTCCCGGACCCGCTCGGCGCGCTTGCTGGAGAGGGCGACGGCCGACTTTCGGGGTCCTTTCTTCGGGGGCTGTGCCTGGATCCGCGCAGAGCGGTCGGCGGTCTTGAGGAAGTCCGCGACCTGGGTCAGCCGGTCGCGTCCGGCGGGGAGCAGCTCGGCGTAGCCCTGCCGGAAGAGCTCGCCTCCGGGGAGGCTGATGACGGTCCCCTCGGGCAGGTCGCGGATCAGGGCCTCCTGGGCGAGGACCGCGCGGCTCTTCGACGTGCGGCTCTCGGCGGCGTCCCGGGCGGCCTTCTCCCGCTCCAGCTCGGCCCGGGTGAGGGCGAGCTTCTGCTGCGCCTGGTCGAGCAGGGTCTGGCGGGTGGCGGTGACGGCCTGCTGCGTGCGGTCCCGCTCGGCGGCGAGCTCGTGGGTGCGGCCGAGCGCCTCGGCGGACTGGATCTTGAGGATGGCGACCGTGGCCCGATCGTCGACGACCTTCGGGTCGCCGGTGTCGAGCCCCTTCTCGGCGAGCTCGAGGAACTTCTTGGCGGTCGCGAGGTCGGCGGGGCTGGACTCGGCGGCGGGGCCCTGCTGCGCCTTCTCGTACGCGGCCCGGGCCTCATCGAGTCGATCGGTCCGCTGGAGGTGGATGCAGCCGGTGGAGAGCGCGGCGCCGACGAGGAGCAGCAGCGGGGCCCGATTCATCGGCCGCCTCCGGGCAAGTCCTGGCCGGAGTCGCTGCCGCTGGTGCGCAGCGAGTCCAGACGGGCATGCGCCTCTTCCGCCTCGGTGCGGGCGATCTGCTCGCGGGCGAGCGCGTTGGCGAGCTCGGCCTGCGCCCGGGCGATCTCGAGCTTGCGGGCGGCGGCCTCGGGGTCGTCCTTGTTGACGTCCTTGGCCGCGTCGATGGACTCGCGCGCCGACTGGAGGTGGAGCTTCGCCTGCGGGACTCGCTCGGCGCCGATCTCCTGGGCGGCCCGGACCTCGGCCTCTGCCTGGGCGAGCGGCCCCGCCGGGAGCGGCGGTGCACCGGCGCAGGCCCAGCCGACTGCCACCAGCGCTCCAGCCGCCCAACGTCGCATGAACTTCCTCCCCAGACGGTTCCGGAAGGTGTTCACGGAGGGTTCGACAGGCAACGGCGCGGCACGTGCCTTGCCGACGTCAACCCGGCGCGGGTCGTCGACCCTGCTCAGTCCTCGCGGGGGCCCTTGAGGGCCTCGACCGGCCGGTCCTGCCCGACGTGCTCGGCGAGGACGGTGCGGATGCCCTCGGGGGTCATCTGGCCGTAGTGGACCTCGTCGTCCCAGCCCATGAGCTGGAAGTCCTCCTGGCGGAACGGGTCCGGCGGGCGGGGGCGGTCCTCGCGGATGACGACGTTGGCGCCGAGGTGGCAGAGGCCGTAGCACCCGCCCCGCGAGAGGGTGCAGCGACCGCGGAGATCGAGCTCCCGCACCGCGTCCTGTGCCGCGGCGGCCACGCGCTCGGCGCCGTTGCGACGGCAGTCCGGCCCCTTGCAGATGGAGACTCGGTAGGTGGGCACGGCAAAACCAGTCTTACGGCGTCGGGGCGGCGGGCGGAAGGGATGGGCGCCCGGATGACTGCTCCTCCGAGACGAGCCGGCGGTCCTCACGCCGGACGAAGGGCCAGTAGACGGCGAGGGCGAGGGCGAGGGTGCCGAGCTGGAGGACGACGGCGCGCGGGTCGCCTCCGGTGGTGAGCCAGGCGCCGACCGGCGCGGGAAGCGTCCAGAGCGTCTCGAGGTAGGGCGGGTGCACCCAGCCGAGGCGGAAGGCGCTCCAGGCGACGGCGGCGGAGAGGAGCGGGGCAAGGACGAAGGGGACGGCGAGCCTCGGGTTCAGGACGACGGGGACGCCGAAGAGCAGCGGCTCGTTGATGTTGCAGAGGGCGGGGACGATGCCCGCGCGGCCGACGGCCCGGAGCTGCGTCGAGCGACAGCGGAGGAGAAGCAGGCCGAGGGCGAGCGCGGCGCCAGAGCCCCCCTGCCAGACGAACCACAGGTAGAAGTGGAGCGGCGCGACGTGGGGCGGGGTCGCGTGGGCGGCGACCGCCTCCATGTTGGCGACGAGCATCGCTTCCCAGACCGGGCGCAGGGCCGAGGTGAGCGCGGCGGGATGGACGCCGAGCAGCCAGAGCAGGCTGTCCACGAGGACGAGCCCGAGGACGCCTCCGAAGGAGTCCGCGGCCTGGACCAGGGGGGAGACGGCTCGCTCGAGGAGGGTGATGAGGTCGAGCCCCAGGACGTGGACGACGAGGAAGACGCCGCCGAGGACGAGGGCCGCGGGGAGGAGGGCGACGAAGCTCCGGACGACGACCTCCGGTGGGCCGCCGGGGAGGCGGAGGGTCCAGCGACGCTCGACGAGGATGCGGGTGAGCTCGACGCTGGCGATGGCGAGGAGCAGGCCGGCGAAGATGCCCCCGGCGCCGAGGCGGGTGAGGACGAGGGAGATGGGCTGGGCGGCGGTACCGGGCTGGAGCGCGGCGACGACGTAGCCGGCGGCGGCGATGAGGCCGGCGCTGGCGGTGTCGAGGCCGTAGGTGCGGGCGAGGGACTGGGCGGTGCCGAAGGTGACCCAGAGGGCGATGCAGCCGCCGAGGGCGCGGTAGGGCAGGAGGAGGGTGCTGGCGTACGGAGCCACGAGACGCTGGAGGGCGGGCCAGGGCGGCTGGGCGGCGAGGAGGAAGAGGGAGCCGACGAGGACGAGCGGCAGGGCGCCGACGACGCCGTCGCGCACGGCGACGAGGTGACGCTGCCGGGCGAGGCGTTCCGCGGCGCGGGCGAGGGCCTCCCGGCGGGTCGCGGGAACGGAAGTCGAAGGAGCGCTGGTCAGGCGTCGATCGTCTCCCGGGGTGGACGCCTGGGCAAGCGGACTGCCCTCGCGAAGGGCCGAACGCGGGACGATGGTACCCGTCCAGGTGAGGGGCTCAGGCAGTAGGGTGGGCTCGTGCGTGCTCGAGTCAGGGCCGCTGCCGAGGGGCCGCCTGTGGGCTTCA
>DASXGF010000065.1:0-14366 GCA_036489275.1 Myxococcaceae bacterium
CTCGGGGCGGACGACTACGACGTGAAGCCCTTCGACCCGTCCTTCATGTCGAAGGTGGCGCGTCTGGCCGGGGCCGGCGAGCGGCACTGAGGCCCCCCGGGGCATCCAACCCCTCCTTCTGCCCCTCGTTGGGGTAGCGTCCTTCCAGTGCGCCCGGACAATGACAGTCCGCAGGACCTGGCGGGCAGGGTCTCGAAGCTCACCTCGATCCTCGACGTGGCCAAGGCGATGGCCGCGGCGCGGGACCTCGACCTTCTCCTTCCGCTGATCATCTACGAGGCGGCGAAGGTCGTGGACGCCGACCGCTGCACCCTCTTCATCCTCGACCGCGAGCGCGGCGAGCTGTGGAGCAAGGTGGCGCAGGGGGCAGCGCACGAGATCCGGGTCCGGCTGGGCAAGGGCATCGCGGGCTCGGTGGCAGACACCGGCCAGGTCATCAACATCACCGACGCCTACGCCGACGCGCGCTTCAACCGGGACATCGACGCCGCCACCGGGTACCGGACCCGTACCATCCTCTGCGTCCCGATGCGCGACGCCCAGGGAGAGGTCACCGGCGTCCTCCAGGCCCTGAACAAGCACGCCGGCGTCTTCACCGACGAGGACACGGAGCTCCTCCTCGCCCTCGGCGGTCAGGCGGCCGGGGCCATCGAGAACGCCCTGCTCCACGACGAGATCAACCGCCTGTTCGAGGGCTTCGTCTCGGCGTCGGTCGTCGCCATCGAGTCGCGCGACCCGACGACGGCAGGCCATTCGGGACGCGTGGCCTCCCTCACCGTGGGGCTGGCCTCGGCGCTCGAGCACCAGGCCACCGGCTCGTACGCCCGGGTCCGCTTCGGGGTCCAGGACGTACAGGAGATGCGCTACGCGTCGCTCCTCCACGACTTCGGGAAGGTGGGCGTTCGCGAGCACGTCCTGGTGAAGGCGGAGAAGCTCTATCCGCAGGAGCTGGACGTGCTGCGGGCCCGCTTCGCCCTGGCGCGCAAGGACAGGGTGCTGGAGAGCGTGCAGCGCCGGCTCGCGGCCTCGATCGCGGCCAAGCTGGACCCGGGGCTCGAGCGCGTGGAGGCAGAGCGGCTCGAGCGCGAGCTGCACGACCTGGACGACACCCTGCAGTTCATCCTCGCCTGCAACCGCCCCACCATTCTCCCCTCCGGCGGCTTCGAGCGGCTCGCGGACCTGGGACGGACGAATTTCCGGGACGAGCGCGACGCCGAGCAGCCCCTGCTGCTCCAGCGGGAGGTGGAACGGCTGAGCATCCCCCGCGGCTCTCTCTCCGCCGAGGAACGGCTGGAGATCGAGAGCCACGTCACGCACACCTTCCGCTTCCTCTCGCAGATTCCGTGGACCCGGGCGCTCAAGCGGGTGCCGGACATCGCCTACGCCCACCACGAGCGGCTCAACGGCAGCGGCTACCCCCGGAAGATTCCCGCGGCCACCATCCCGGTGCAGTCGAAGATGATGGCCATCTCCGACGTCTACGACGCGCTCACCGCCGCGGACCGTCCGTACAAGAAGGCGGTGCCGCACCCCGCCGCGCTCGACATCCTCCACCAGGAGGCGAAGAGCGGGATGCTCGACGGCGAGCTGCTCCGCATCTTCGTCGAGGCCGAGGTTCCTCGCCGCGCGCTGCGTCCCCCGGGCGCTTGACGGGAAGCTCCCCGCGACGAACGAGGGGACGGTAGTCTCCGCCGCACCGATGCCCCGACCGACCGCTCGCGCGTTCCTGTTGCTTCTTCCGTTTCTCGTCTCGGGGGTCGCAACGGCCGCTCCGGTGAGCGGCAAAGGTCCGGACGGCATCGCTCCGGGCGCGGCCGACGCCGCTGCGGGCATCCGTCCCGACGCGGTCTCGGCGCACATCCGCTTCCTCGCCGACGATCTCCTCGAGGGACGCGCACCGGGCGAGCGCGGCTTCGACATTGCCGCGGCCTACGTGGCGAGTCAGCTGCAGGGGATGGGGCTCGAGCCTGCCGGTGACAACGGCACCTGGTTCCAGTCGCTGACCTTCCGCGGCGGAAAGCTCAAGGACGCGAAACTGGAGGTCGGCACGCCGGGAGGAGCGGCGACGGCGCTGGTCCGGGAGCGGGACTTCCTCGCCCGGGGATCGCTGTCCAGCGGCATCTTCGAAGTGACCGCGCCGGTGGTCTACGTGGGCTACGGGATCGTCGCACCCGAGTTCCACTGGGACGACCTCGCCGGAGTGGACCTCAAGGGCAAGATCGCGCTGGTCTTCTCCGGAGCGCCGCTGGGC
Source organism: Myxococcaceae bacterium (assembly GCA_036489275.1). Lineage (GTDB taxonomy): Bacteria > Myxococcota > Myxococcia > Myxococcales > Myxococcaceae > RPRB01. Next base: position 2,252 of record DASXGF010000065.1, read on the forward strand.
ACCAGCGCCGACTTCTTCCCGCCCATCCCGAGCGCGGTGTACGGCTCGCCTCGACACAAGCTGGAGACGCTGATGGCCCGGGGCGTGGCCGGGGTGCTGTGGGTGCAGACTTCGGCCCGCGAGAAGATCTTCACCTTCACCCAGATGGCCTCCAACGCGGGGCGAGGCTGGATGACACTCGTCGAGAACGGGCAGGTTGCCGCCCGGGACTCGCTGCCTCAGGCCATCCTGTCGATGCCCGGAATGGACGCCCTGCTCGCCGCTGCCGGGAGGCCGGAGCGGATCGCCGACCTCTACGCCGCCGCCGAGCGACGGGAGCACGCCCCGTTCGCCCTGGGCGCGCGGGTACATCTCCACGCCGAGGCCACGCTGCGCACCGTGCACACGGCGAACGTCGTCGGGCTGTGGCGCGCGGCCGCGGGCTCACCCGTCGCCGGAGAGGCCGTCGCTTACACCGCGCACCTGGATCACCTGGGCATCGGGAAGCCCGAGGCGGGCGACTCCATCTACAACGGCGCCTCGGACAACGCGGCCGGTGTCGCCAACGTCCTGGAGATCGCCCGGGCCTTCACCCGGCTCCCCCAGCGACCGCAGCGGGCGGTGCTGTTCGCCTTGGTCTCCGGAGAGGAGGAGGGGCTGCTCGGCTCGGAGTGGCTGGTCGCCCATCCTCCGGTGCGGCGCGACGGGCTGGTCGCCGACGTGAACTGCGACTCGGGGCTGCCGGTCTTCCATTTCCACGAAGTCGTCGCGCTCGGGGCCGACCAGAGCACCCTCCAGGATGACGCCCAGCGTGCGGCGGCGGCCCTCGAGCTGACGCTCGGGCCCGATCCCGACCCGAAGCAGGCCTCGGCGGTGCGGAGCGACCAGTACAGCTTCCTCAAGGCCGGCATCCCCGCGACCGCGACGAAGGTGGGGTTCGGCGGCGCGACCGAGCAGGACCGCGCGGCCGCGGCCGCCTACCAGAAGACGCACTACCACCGGGCCGCGGACCACTGGGAGGCCGACCGCGACCACGGCCCTGCCGCGGGGCTCGCCAGGTTCCAGTTCCTCTTCGGGCTGGCGGCGGCGCAGCGTGCCGAGCGGCCCAGGTTGCTCCCGGACAGCTTCTTCCAGCCCCGCTCCGGCAGCTGACTGCAAACGGCCCCTCACCGGGGGGCCGGACCGTGCTTGTCTCCCCGACCCCCATGCGATTCGCCCTGCTCCCGGTCTGTCTGACCCTGGCCTGCGCCACCTCCGCGACCCGACCCACCGACGCCGTGGACGCGAACGGCTTCACCGACTCCGCGAAGTCCGCCGCCGTGGGGATCCGCCCCGAGGCCATCGCCGGCCACATCCGCTTCCTGGCCGACGACCTGCTCGCCGGCCGCGATCCCGGGACCCACGGGTACGACGTCGCCGCGCGCTACGTCGCCAGCGAGCTGCAGGCCGTCGGGGTCCAGCCAGCGGGAGAGAACGGCACGTACTTCCAGAAGGTGCCCTTCGTCCGCGCGACGCCCGCCATCGGCTCGCTCGAGGTGACCGGCGGAACCGGCGCACCCGTGTCCTTCGTCAGGGGCGAGAACCTCGTCGTGTTCACCGACCTCGACAAGGGCGTCATCGACGTGAGCGGAGATCTCGTCTTCGCCGGCCACGGCATCGCGGTCCCCGAGTACGGATACGACGACTTCGCCCAGGTCGACGTGAAGGACAAGGTGGTCGTCATCCTCGCCGGCGCACCCCGCTCGGAGCGGCCCGACTTCTTTCCCTCGCTGGCCTCCGCGGTCTACGGGCAGAGCGAGCGCGTGGCGAGTGACCTGACCCGCCGCGGGGCACGCGCGATCATCTGGGTGTGGCCACCGGCGAAGGAGGCACTGACCCCCTTCACGCGGCTCGCCTCGCACTATGGGTTCGACGCCATGCGCCTCGAGGACCGGCCGCCGCTGGCCCCGGGCCTGATGATCAGCAGCGACGCCTTCGACGCCCTTCTGAAGCAGTCGGGGCGCACCGAGACGGTGGCCGACCTGGTGGCGGCCTCCGCCTCCGGGAAGCCGAAGGGGTTCGAGATGCGCCTCAAGGCCCGTGTCCGGAAGGAGAGCAAGATCCGGCACATCACCTCGGAGAACGTGGTGGGCCTCTTGCCGGGCGATCCCGCCTCGCCGACCGGAAAGGAGATGATCGTCTACGGCGCCCACCTCGACCACATGGGCATCGGCAAGCCGGTCGATGGCGACAACATCTACAACGGCGCGTCCGACGACGCGGCCGGGGTCGCGAGCTTGCTGGAGACCGCCCAGGCCTTCACCCGGCTGGGGCACCCTCCGAAGCGAGGCATCCTCTTCGTCTTCGTCACCGCCGAGGAGCGGGGCCTGCTCGGCTCGGAGTACTTCGCCCGCCATCCCACCGTCTCGCTGAAGGACGTGGTCGCGGACATCGACGTGGACGGCGCCTATCCGGTTCACCCGCTCAAGGACGTGGTCGCGCTCGGCACGGACGAGAGCTCGCTGGGAGGGGACGTGGCGCGCGCCGCCGCGGCGCTGGGCCTCAAGGTCTCGCCGGATCCCGAACCGGAGGAGAACTACTTCGTTCGCTCGGACAACTTCAATTTCGTGAAGAAGGGGATCCCCGCGGCGCAGACGTTCAATGGCCTGGCCGGGCTCACCCCCGAGCAGGTCACCGCGGAGAGAGCGTTCTGGCGCAAGCGGTACCACCAGCCACAGGACAACTTCGAGCCCGACCGTGACTGGGAACCGTTTGCGCAGCTGACCCGGTTCAACTTCCTGCTCGGAGTGTCCATCGCCCAGGCGCCCGCGCGACCGACGTGGAACGCGAACAGCTGGTTCCGGCGCTTCCCCGAACCGGCGCGCCCCGGCGAGCCGGACTGAACCCGCGCTTCTCGCCCGGGCTAGCGCGTCGAGTCGGGGATGGGATGGAGCAGCGGGCGGCCCGGACGCGCCTCGGTGCGCACGCCGTCGACCAGGACCGGCTGTCCGTTGACCAGCACCGTCTCGATGCCCTCGGGGAACTGCTTCGGCTTCGCGTAGGTCGCGGTGTCCTTCACCTTCGCCGGATCGAAGACCACCACGTCGGCCATCATCCCCGGACGCAGCAGACCGCGATCGGTCAGCCCGAGTCGCCGCGCGGCGCCGCTGGTCACCTTCCGCACGGCCTCCTCGAAGGTGAAGAGCTTCTCGTCACGGGCGTAGGTCCCGAGCAGCCGGGCCATCGATCCGAAGGCGCGGGGATGCGTCCCCTCGGAGGCAAGCGGTCCGTCCGGCGCGTCGGCGCTGGCGTCGACTCCGACCGCCACCCACGGCTGGCCGAGTGCCTCGCGAAGGTCGAACTCGCTGGCCAGGAAGCGGACCACCTGCGTGCTTCCGCCGTCGAGCAGCACCAGATCGACCAGCGCCGCCGCGGGCGTGGTCGCCCGCTCCTTTGCCACGTCGGCCAGGCTCTTCCCCTCGTACCGGCGCACGTCCGGGGAGAGCGCGAGCGTGACGACCACCCGCTCCGGATCCGACGGGTCCTTCCAGCTGGCGGTGATGTCCTTCTCCACGCGGGCGCGCTGCTCGCGGTCCCGGAGGCGGCCGAGCATCGCCGACACGCCGCCCGCCTGCGCCCAGTCCGGCACGTCGGCGTGGAGCATGTTGGCGCCGGCCAGGTACGGGTAGACGTTCGCCGTGACGTCGAGGCCCTCGGCGCGGGCCGCGGCGATGCGCTGGATCACCTCGGGCATCCGGCCCCAGTTCCGGCGCCCGGCGACCTTGAGGTGCCAGACCTCCACCGGAAGGCCCGCGCGGCGTCCGATGTCGATGGCCTCGTCGAGGGCCGGCAGAACGTCGTCACCTTCGTCGCGGAGATGCGTGGCGTAGAAGCCGCCGAACTTCGCGGCCGAGCGCGCGAGCAGGACGAGCTCGTCGGTCGTCTGGTACCGCGTCGGCGGATAGCCCAGCGAAGCGGCCACGCCGAAGGCGCCCTGGCGCATCGCCTTCTGCACCTCGACCTGCATCCGGAGCAGCTGGTCCGGCGTGGGGGCCTCGGACCCCTGGCCCATGACCACCGCGCGGACCTGCCCGGTGGAGATCATGGTGCCGAGGTTGATCGCCGGTCGCGCGGCCCGGAAACGCTTCCAGTAGCCGTCGAGATCCCTCCAGTCGATCTTGATCCGGTGGAGCGAGAGCCAGCCCATGACGCCGCCGAGGATCTCGTCCCGGACCGGCGCCACCGAGCCCAGCTCACCAGTGAGCTCGGTGGTGATGCCCTGGCGAATCTTCGACTCGGCACGCGGATCGACCAGGACGCTGAGCTCGCTCTGGCCGAGCAGGTCGATGAACCCCGGCGCGACCAGATGATCGCGCGCATCGATGCGGAGCTTGGCCGGCACGTCGCGCAGGTCGCCCATCCGGACGATGCGCTCTCCCTGGATGCCGACATCGGCGCGAAACCACGCGCTACCCGAGCCGTCCACCACTCGCCCGTGCTCGATGACCAGGTCCAGCTTCTGGGGAGCGGCGGCAAGCAGGAGCGCAGCCAGCTGCAGGGCGAGCATGGATCGCGGATTCTGGCATGCTGCTCCGTCCGGTTGTGAGAGGTCGGTGTGCGATGCACACGCTCCTCGTGCTCCTCCCCATGCTGCTCGGCGTGGACGACGGCCCTGCGACATCCCCGGGCCGCCCGGCCGCGTACGGCGAAGCACGACGCGCCTTCGCCCGGGCCCTCGAATCGGGCGCGCTCGACCAGGCGCGTGACGCGCTCGGGCGGAGACGGGCCGCGGCGCCAGGCCGGCTCGACGTCGACTACGACCTCGCCTGCGTGGAAGCACGCGCCGGCAACGTGGACCGCGCATTTGCCGTGCTCGGGCCCGTCGCCGACTCGGGACTGGCGGTCGACCCCGCGGCGGATCCGGATCTGAAGCCGCTCCAGGCCGACCCGCGCTGGGCGCAGCTCCTCTCACGCTTCGCGGCTGCCCGGGCGCCGGTGTCGGCGAAGGGCCCGGTAGTGGAGGTTCCGGCCGAGGTCGGGCTGGTCGAGGACGTGGCGGAGGATGCGCGGACCGGCGCGGTCTTCGTCTCCAGCGTCCGGACAGGAGAGATCTGGCGGCGGGCGGCGGGCAAGTGGCAGGCCTGGGCCCGTCCCGGCCGTCCGGGCACCGGTGCGTTCGCCGTCGGGGTCGATCCGGCCCGTGGGGTGCTTCACGTCACGGTCGCCGCCGTCCCTCAGACCGAGGGCTTCCGGAAGACCGAGGAGGGACGGACCGCGCTGGTGACCTACCGCCTTGCGGACGCGACCGAGCTCGCCCGGCGCGAACCCCCGGGAGAGGGTCCACACCTGCTCGGAGACATGGTCATCGCACCGGACGGGACGGTGCTGGTCTCGGACGCGCTCGCCGGGACCGTGTACCGCCTCCGGAGCGGCGGCGATGCGCTCGAGGTCCTCGCCCCGGCGCACACCTTCGCCAGCCCTCAGACCCCGGCGCTCGCCGCCGACGGGAAGACGTTGTTCGTGCCGGACTGGACGCTCGGCCTCTTCGCGCTGCCCATCGCCGGGGGAGCTCCGGAGCCGGTCTCCGGGACGCCGGATCTGATCTCCGGGGGCATCGACGGGCTGCTCGCGGTCCCTGGGGGCCTGGTCGCCGCGCAGAACGGCATCGTCGAGCCGCGCCTGGTCCGCCTCTGGCTCTCGCCCGACGGCCGGCGAGTCACCCGCTGGGCAGTCCTCGCCCAGGGCCCCACGCTGGGCGACCCGACCCACGTGGTGGCCCGCCCCGGCGGGGTCCTCGCGGTGGCCGAGAGCGGCTGGGGGCGCTTCACCGCCGAGGGAAAGCTCAAGCCCGACGCTCCGCCGGCACGGCTCCGCCTGCTCGCGCTGGATCTTCATTGAGGAGGCGCGCATGGCGTCGAGCGAACCCGTCCCCACCCTCGTCATCTACCGGCCCAAGCCCGGCGCGGAGTCCGCGCTCGAGGCGCTGGTCCGCAAGCACATCCCCACCCTCCGGACGCTCGGCCTGCTCGGCACGGGCCAGTCGGTGGCCTACCGCGCCGACGACAAGCGCTCCGGGGCGGCCGTCTACGTGGAGATCTTCGACTGGAAGGACGCCCGGGCCTCGGACGTCGCGCACCAGACCCCGGAGGTGATGGCCATCTGGGAGCCGATGGGGCCGCTCCTCGAGAATCTGGAGATCCGGGCGCTCAAGCCGCTGTGAGCCCCCGCCCGGACCCCGGTGGCCGGCTGGCCGCGCTCGACGAGGTGGTCACCGCGCTCGCCCACCCGGCGCGCCGGCAGATGCTGCTCACCATCCACCTCCGGGGCGAGATGAGCGCCGGAGACGTGGCAGCGCGCTTCTCGCACGCCTGGCCCACGACGACCCGCCACCTCCGCGTCCTGGAGCATGCCGGCCTCGTTCGCTTCGAGCGGCAGGGGCGGCGGCGGGTGTACCGTGTGGAGCACGCCCGCCTCGGGCTGGTCTCGGAATGGCTGTCCTGGTTCGACCGGCCCGCGGCAGCGCCCGCCGTCGTGCGACGCGCGTGGGGACGATGACGGAGGACGACGGATGGCTCGCTCCAGCCCGCTGACCGAGATGCGCCGGATCTGCCTCTCCCTCCCGGAGGCGGTCGAGACGATGACCTGGGGCGAGCCGCACTTCCGGGTCCGAGGGAAGATCTTCGCCGGGTTCGGAGATCACGGCGGGATCGAGAACATCGGGTTCAAGCTCGAGCGCGAGCACGCCGACGCGGTGGTCCAGGACCCGCGGTTCTACCGGGCCCCCTACGTCGGCGCTCACGGCTGGGTGAGCATGCGGGTCGCGGGCGTGCGCGACTGGGACGAGGTCCGCGCCCTGGTGCGGGAGAGCTACCGGCTCATCGCGCCGAAGGCGCTCTGGGCGCTGGCGCAGGGCGGGCCAGCGCCGCGGGGGGAGCGAGCCAAGAGACCGGCGGTGCGTGCCCGGAAGCCGTCCAGGAAGCCCCGCGCACCTCGCTGAGAGGCGGGGCTCAGAGGAACGCGACGAGGACGACCGTTTCCGGGCTGACCGCCTCCAGCGCGCGGCGGAGGAACCGGACGCCCTCGAGCATCGCTCCTGCGTCCAGGCTCTCACCCGCGTCGACGAAGGCGGCGAGATCCTCTCTCGAGACGGCGGAGTCGGTCAGCTTGGCGCCGAGCGAAAGGTGCTCCTCGGCGAGGATGACGAAGCGGCTTCCTCGCGCCTTGCTGATCGCCTCTGCGACCGCGTCGTGGCGCGAGTGCCCGAGATCGATCGCCTTGCCGGCGAGGCAGGCGACGACGGCCGCCAGGACGTTTCCCGGGTGCTCGAAGACCTCGAGCGCACGGCCGTGACGGGCGAGCGCGACCGGGAACTCGTCCTTCTCGACGCCGAGGAGGGTCTTCCTCCGGGGAGCCGCGGCCCGGACAGCCTCCAGGTCCGCGACGGGGATCGCGGTCGTCGTGGCGATCGGCGTCTCCGCAGCTCCCAGTGCCCTGCGTATCGCGCGGGCCTTTGGCGGGCTCACCGCCAGACTCAGGCGATCTCGTGGAGCCGCATGCTGTTGATCTTCCCCGGCTGGCCCACCGGCGCGCCGAAGACGATCACCACCCGGTCGCCGCGATGCGCGAACCCGCGGCTCAGCAGCTCCTCCTCGACCCGCCGGACCATCTCCTCGGTCCGGTCCACCGGCTCGAGCACCCGCGGCACCACGCCCCAGAGCAGCGACAGCTTCCGCCGCACTTCCTGGTTCGGCGAGAAGGCGACGATGGGCACCGGCGGCCGGTAGTGGCTGAGCAGCCGAGCGGTGTGACCGGAGAGCGTGAAGGCGGCGATCACCACCGCCCCCGCCGTCCGTGCCGCCTCGCAGGCGACCGCGGAAATGACGTCGGGGAACGATGCGGGAAAGGTCAGCCCACCGATGCGCGCCGGGACCTTGCCATGAGTCCGGGCCGCGCTCTCGGCGGCGAGGATGATCCGCTCCATCATCTGGACCGACTCCACCGGGTAGTTGCCGGATGCGGACTCGCCCGAGAGCATCAACGCGTCCGCGCCGTCGTAGACCGCGTTGGCCCCGTCGGAGGCCTCGGCGCGGGTCGGACGCGGATGCTCGATCATCGAGTTGAGCATCTGCGTCGCCACGATGACAGGCAACCCGCGGAGGTTCGCCCGGCGAATGATGTCCTTCTGGATCGCCGGCACCTCCTCGGGCGGAAGCTCCACCCCGAGGTCACCGCGCGCCACCATCACCCCGTCGCTCTTCTCGAGGATCGCGTCCAGCCGGGCGATGGCCTCGGGCTTCTCGAGCTTGGAGATGATCGGCACCTGCCGCCCCGCCTCGGCCATCGCCGCCCGCGCCTGGTCCAGATCGCTCGGCTGTCGCACGAAGGACATTGCGATGTAGTCGACGCCCGCCTTGATGCCGAAGACCAGGTCCTCGCGGTCCTTCGGGGTCAGCGCCTCGGCGCGGAGCGCCACGCCGGGCAGGTTGATGCCCTTGTTGTTCTTCAGCAGGCCGCCGTGCACCACCTGGGTGCGCACCAGCTCCTTCTTGTCCGTCTCCAGCACCCGGAGCTCGAGCAACCCGTCGTCGAGCAGGATGCGGTCCCCCGGGTTCACGTCCGAGGCGAGGAACGGATAAGTGGTGGAGACGAGCTCCTGCGTCCCTGGAACCGACTCGTCGGTGGTGATGGAGAACGTGGCGCCGGGGACCAGCTCCACCTTTCCCTCGGTCAGCTTCCCGGTGCGGATCTTCGGTCCCTGGAGGTCTCCCAGCACGCCGACCGCCTTGCGCACCTTGAGGGACGCAGTCTTCAGCATCGAGAGGGTCTGCGCGTGCTGGGCGTGGCTCCCGTGGCTGAAGTTCAGCCGGGCCACGTCCATTCCGGCGTTCAGCATCTCCTCGAGGACATCGGGCTTCAGCGATGCGGGCCCGAGCGTACAGACAATCTTGGCGCGTCTCATGGTGTGCTATCGGTGGAGAAGGGCGCGGAGGTTCTCCCGCTCCCAGGCGATGGCCGTCTCGTAGAGCGGAAAGGCGCGCTCGCGGTCCCGGAACGCTCTCGGATGGTGCACGCGCCGCCCGGGCCCGTTCGAGCTGGGGAACAGCTGGTGCAACATCTCGTGGAAGACGATGAATTCCACGAAGAAGCGCGGGACCGCCGGATGGTCCAGCGCGGGGTGGATGCGGATCTCCCGGGTCTGGTGGTCGTAGACGCCGAGGCGGATGGACTTCCGGCGCCTGCGCCCCGGCGCGCGGCCCCAGCCGATGCTCGCCCGGACCCCGCCCTGGAAGAAGCGATCGTTCAGCGCGTCGCGGATCTCGTCCAGGTGGAAGAACCGTCCCTCGGGGGAGAAGGTCTCGTCCGAGGCATCGCGCTCCTGGCGGATGCGTGGTTGCTCTGCCTTGATGAATTCGTCCAGCACCCGCCCGGCGCCGGAGCGACCGCGGCCGGCGTAGTCGGCCACCGCCTGGACCACCGGCCCGGGCGCGTCGAGGAACATGTGGTGCAGCCGCAACCGGAGTGCCGACGGCGCGCGGCGGAAGCTGATCATCGTGCTGCGATTGTCCGTCACCGACAGACGCACAGGCATTCCCAGGTCACGGGCCAGGTGCTGGGCCAGCGAGGCCGCCTTGTGCACTGCGACCTCGCGCACAGGAATGCGAGCGCGACCCCGCGACTGGGCATCGAAGAGGAGAAGCTGTCGAGGAGACGAATCGCTCACGGGAGGCGAGAACAGTCTACCGCAGCCGGGCCCGACGCAAGCGTCGGGGCCGATCGACTTCCGCCGTTTCGCCGACGGAGCGAGCGGCGTGCGACTTGACTGAATCGATCGGCTCCGGGTGGGCCTCCACCTCGGCCCGCAACCGATCGATGAGCGACGTCAAGCCCTCGACGTCGATCGCGAAGCTGCGGAGGAGCCCGCCTCTGCTGCGGGCCTCCTCGGCGGCGAGGCAGCGCGGTTCGTTGCTGCGGGACGCGATCTCGACCGAGCCCGACCGCTCGACGGCGAGCGTCCATCCGTGCTCCGCGGGCTCGAATGGGTAGAGCAGGCAGGCGGTGGGGCGCGTCCCGCTCTCGAGCGAGCACCCCCGCGCACCGAGGAAGACGCACGCCCCGCGCTCGGAGCGGAGCCCCCAGCGAACCGTGGTGTTCCGGAAATATCCGCGGTAGCCGGGCCGGCGCGCCTCGTAGCCCATCGTCTCCTCGGGGGAGAGCGGCTCGTGCTCGACGAAGCGCTCGCGTCGCCACCCGGTCGCGGCCCGGATCCGCTCCACGTCGGTGGCGGTCAGGGTCGCCAGGCGCTCGCCCGGTCCCGGCTGACAGCAGGACCGTCCCAATGCCTCGGCGCACCGGGAACAGGGGGACGGGTCCTTGCCAGCAGACATGGGTGGAGCAAGGTTAGCGCCGTGCGCTCACAGGTCACACTGAGGACGGCCTTCACACTCTGCTTCGCGGTGGTGGCCACCGCCGCGCTGGTCCTCTTCGTGTTCGAGACCAGACTCGCGCTGACCCTGACCGTCGCCGCGATGATGGTGGCCATCGCGCTCGACCACGTCGTCCGGCGGATGCAGGCCCGGGGGCTCAGTCGCGGATGGTCCATCGCCCTCACCACGCTGGCGGTGGTCCTGCTCCTGACCGGCCTGCTCCTCCTCGTCGTCCCCACCGCGGTCCACCAGCTCAAGGACTTCTTCGCCTCGGCCCCGCACATCCTGGCGGATCTGCGGAAGTCGCCTCGCTTCCAGAGCCTCAACGCCCGCTTTGGCATCGAGGACCGGCTGAAGGAGGCGCTCTCCGGAATCTTCGGCATCGCCCAGACCGCGGTGAACCCCATCCTCGCCGCGGTGACCTCCGCTCTCAGCGCCGTCGCCGGCTTCGTGACCGTGCTCGCCCTCACAGTCTTCATGCTGGTGTTCGGCGGTGGACTCGTGAACCGCCTGCTCGCGCTGGTGCCGCTGAACGACCGGCCGCGGTGGGAGGGCGTGCTCGCCAAGTCGTACCGCGCGGTGGGCGGGTACCTCGGTGGGGTGCTCTTCATCTGTTCGATCAACGCGACGCTGACCACCACGGTGCTCGCCCTGATCGGGATGCCCTACTTCCTCCCGCTGGGAATCCTCAGCGGGTTCTCCAGCCTGGTGCCCTACGCCGGGCCCATCGTCAGCGGCGGGCTCATCACGCTGGTGGCCCTGCTCACGGGCGGGGCGGTGAAGGGCCTGCTGGTCCTCGGCTACTTCCTCCTCTACGGGCAGCTGGAGGGGAACGTGCTCGGTCCGTTCGTCTTCCGGCGGACGGTGCACCTCGACCCGCTGGTCACGCTCCTGGGAATCCTCTTCCTCGCCGAGTTGCTGGGGATCGCCGGCGCGGTGGTGGCGGTGCCCGCGGTGGCTCTGGCGCAGATCGTCGTCCGCGAGCTGCTCGCCGCCCGGCGCGACCGTCTCGCCGCCGAGGCACCGGCCCAGGCTCCCGGCGAGACGGCGAGGGAGCCGCCGCGTCCGGCCGCGCTCGAGGAGCGGCGGTCGCGCTAGGCGTCTTCCCGGGACCGGAGCAGCCGCTCGAGCCGCCCCGCCTCGACACGCACCGCGAGCACCTTCTCGCCGGTGTAGGTGACCTGCCCGGGCGCCCCGCCCTTCACCCGCTTCACCAGCCGGGCCCGGGTCCAGGCCACGTCGCCTCGCCCTTCCTTCGCGAGCCGCGAGAAGTGGAGCGCCAGGTGCGCCGCGTCGAGCAACCGGTCCTGGCCCACCTCCTCTCCCCGGTCGAGCGGCACCACCACGTGCGCCCCCGGAACTCCGCGGGCGTGCATCCAGAGGTGATGCGGGCGGGCCACCTGGAAGGTCAGCGCCGCGTTGTCCTCGCCGGCCCGTCCGACCCAGATCGGCTGACCTCCAGCGCTGTGGAAGACGCGGAAGGGCCGATGGGCGACCGCGGCACGCTTCCGGGAGGGCCGGGCGGCGACCGGCGCGACGGCCACCTCGGTCTCCACCGCGGTGCTGGCCTCGGCCTCGGCGAGGGCGCGCTCCGCGGCGGCGATGTCCCGGTCCAGCGCCGCGAGCCTCTCGCGGGCCATCGCGCTTCCTCGCAGGAGGCGCCGGTACTGGCGGAAGTGACGCTCCACCTGGGCACGCGGGGCGAGCGCCGGATCGAGCGGCACCTCCACCTC
>DASXGF010000070.1:0-9547 GCA_036489275.1 Myxococcaceae bacterium
GTTCAGGAAATGGCCGCCCCGCTCGCTCGTCTCCCGGTCGTGCGATGGCAGCGAATCCAGACCTCGACGCTTCGCCGGCACGTGCACCGGCGAGGCTACGCGGCGCTGGTCCTTTCCGGCGGATACGAGGAGGCAGGAGACTTCGGTCGCTTCCGGGTTCACGCCGGCGAGGTGGTGCTCCACGACGCGTTCGAGGGACACCTCGATCGATTCCCTGCGCCGGGAGCGATGATCCTCAACCTGCCGCTTCCGCCGGGCGCTCCGCGCGAGGGCGGACCCCGACGCGTGGACGACCTGGACCGCATCGTCCAGCTCGCCGAGGTGGATGAAGCGCGCGCCGCCGAGCTGCTGCTCGCCACGGCGCGGAACGTGGAGCCTCGCTGCGCCGACTGGCCGGATGCGCTCGCCCAGGATCTGCTCCGCGATCCGGATCTGCGTCTGGGCGCCTGGAGCGAGGCGCGTGCCATCCCGCCGTGGACCGTCTGCCGGGGCTTCGTCCGCACCTTCGGCATCTCGCCCGTGCGGTACCGCGCACGGGTCCGGGCGCGCCGAGCGTGGAAGCTCGTCCAGGGCACCGCCCGGCCGCTCGCGACCATCGCCGCCGAGCTCGGCTTTGCAGATCAGTCGCACATGACGAGGAGCGTCGCCGCGCTGACCGGGCAACCGCCACGCAACTGGCGGCACCCGTCGCGCAGCTGGCGACAGGCCTGCAAATCGGTTCAAGACGCCTGAGCCGGTCCTGGCCTATCCAGGGTCCATGACGAGAGATCCGTCCACCCTGGGGCTGGCCCTGGCAGTGCTCGCCGCGGCGGCGTGCGCCCGCGCACCGGTTCCGCCTCCGCCGGCGTCTCCGAGCGTTGCCGCCGCGCCCGCTGTCGACGCGGGCACGTCGGCGACTGCGGGAGAGGGCCTCTTCCGTCTTCCCTCCGGCGTCCGCCCCACGTCGCAGTCCGTCGCGCTGGAGGTCGATCCGGGACAGCCCCGTTTCGCCGGCTCGGTCGACATCCGGCTCATGGTGGACGCCCCGGTGCAGGACTTCTGGGTCAGCGCGCGCGAGCTCCACGTCCGGAGCGCGTTTCTCCAGCGCGGCACCGAGCGCTGGCCCGTGACGCTCGAGGCGGACGATGCGCGGGGCGCCGCCCGGGTCGTGATCGGCCGCAGCCTCGCGGCGGGCGAATCGGTGCTCCACGTCGAGTTCGACGCCGCCTTCAACCCCAGGCTGGTCGGCGTCTACCGGGTGAAGAGCACCGGCGGATGGGCGGCCTACACCCAGTTCGAGGCGATCGACGCCCGGCGCGCCTTCCCTTGCTTCGACGAGCCGTCGTTCAAGATTCCGTGGACCGTCGAGCTCACGGTGCCCGCCGGCCTGCAGGCCTTCGGCAACACCCCGATCGCCGAGGAGAACCCCGCCTCCGAGGGCACCCGGCGCGTTCGCTTCGCCACCACGCGCCCGCTCCCGAGCTACCTCGTCGCCTTCTCGGTGGGCGACTTCGACGTGGTGAGCAATCCGCCCCTGCCTCCGTCGGCGGTCCGTGACCGGCCGCTGCAAGTCAGGGGCATCGCCCCGAAGGGACGCGGAACCGAGCTGCAGACCGCGCTCCACGCCAGCCACGGGCTCCTTCCGCTCCTCGAGCAATGGTTCGGCATCCCCTTCCCCTACGAGAAGCTCGACCACCTCGCGGCGCCCGACTTCCCCTATGGCGGCATGGAGAACGCGGGCCTCATCGTCTACACCGACACCTATCTGCTCGCCGACGCGCGAAAGGCGTCGCGCGACGAACGTCTCACCGTGGCCTGGGTGATGGCGCACGAGATGGCGCACCAGTGGTTTGGCGACCTGGTCACCATGAAGTTCTGGGACGACAAGTGGCTGAACGAGTCCTTCGCCACCTTCATGCAGGCGGAGGTCGTGGTGCCCTGGGACCCCTCGCTCCACTACGAGCTCGACCGCCTCGAGGAGACGCTCGGGGCGATGGCCAACGACGAGCTCGACACCGCGCGACCCATCCGCCAGCCGATCCACAGCGAGAACGAGATCGCGGGAACCGACGACGCGGTGCTCTACCCGAAGGGCTCGGCGGTGCTCGGCATGTTCTCCGCCCACCTCGGCCCGGAGCGGTTCCGAGGCGCCATCCGCGACTACCTGAATGCGCACGCCGATGGGAACGCGACGACGGAGGATCTGCTCGCCGCGCTCGATCGCGTCGATCCCAGCGTCGGCCCGTCGTTCCGGACCTTCATCGATCAGCCCGGCCTTCCGCGGGTGACCGCCGAGCTCTCGTGTCCCGGCGGAGAGGGACGGTTGGCGCTGCGGCAGGAACGCGCGCTGCCGGTCGGGTCGCGGGCGCCGCGGGATCTGCTCTGGAAGTTGCCGGTCTGCGTCCGCCTCGAGGGACGCGCGGCCCCGCTGTGCACCGACCTGGACGGGCCGGAGCGGACGGTGTCGCTCGCCGGTGCCTGCCCCCGCTGGGTCCACCCCAACGCCGGGGCGACCGGCTACTACCGCTGGCTCCTCGCGCCCGCCGGGCTCGACGCCCTCCTCGGACGCGGCTGGACGTCACTCTCGAGTGCGGAGCGCATCTCCGCCGCCAACACCGTGGTCGCGGCCACGACGGACGCCGTGCTCCCCGTCGACGCTGCGCTGGCCCACCTTCCGCGCTTCACCCGCGAATCCGAGCCGGGCGTCGTGGCGAACGCCGTCGAGCTCCTCGGGCACGCCTGGAGCCGGTGGGCGACGCCGGAGGACCGGCCGCTGCTGGAGGCCCGGATGCGTGCGCTGCTTCGGCCCGCGCTCGATCGCGTGGGCTTCACGCCGAGGCCGGGCGAGTCGAACCGGGTGGCGCGGCTACGGCAGCAGCTGGTCAAGACGCTCGCGCTCCGCGCGAACGACGGTCAGGTCCTGGCCCGGGCGGCGAAGCTCGGACGGGCGTGGATCGGCTCTGACGGAAAGCTTCATCCCGAGGCGGTGAGCCCGGACCTGCGCGACGCCTGCGTGGGGGCCGCGGCCAGGACGGGGGACTCGGCGCTGTTCGACACCGTGGTCGCGCGCCTCGAGTCGACGGAGGTGGGCACGGAGCGCAACGCGCTGGTCTACGCCCTGTCCCTGTTCAAGCAGCCGGAGCTCCGGGCCCGGGCCCGGGAGCTCACTCTCACCTCCAAGCTGCGTCTCTTCGAGAAGGTGGAGGTGCTCATCGTCCAGGGGAACGATCCGGACCGCTGGCGCGATGCCTGGGACTTCACCGTCGCCCACCAGGACGAGCTGGCGAAGGTGCTCCCCGAGAGCGCGATCCGGTACCTGCCCTATGGCCAGTCGGCCTGCACCGACGAGGAGGCCGCGGCCATCCCGCGGGCCTTCGCCGGTCGTGCCGACAAGGTGCCGGCGGTGGCGTACGACGCGTCGAAGGCGTCGGAGATCGCGCGGCTGTGCGCGGCATCGCGGGCTCGCCAGGCGCCGGTGCTCCAGGAATCGCTCCGCTCCTCGCCCGGCCGCGCTCCGCGTGGGACCGTCGGCGCGCCACCGAAGCCTTCCTGACGGACCTGCTTCGCGGCCCTCCGCGCGAGTCGCACGAGGTCGTGGTCGCATCGATCGCCCGAGCACCGCCAACCTCGAGGCCGGGCCGCCAGGCTCGAGGTCTTCACCAGGCCGAGCTCCAGCGGCGCCGTCACCTCCCGCCAGGAGCCCGCGTGGGCGTCAGCGCGCGCTCTCGCGCAGCACCTCGCTCCGGGCCCCCTCGTAGATCCGCAGCATCTCCTCCGCCTGTCGCTCGGGCCGGAAGTCGCCGGCGCGCGTCCGCGCAGCCTCGGCGAGTCGGCGCCGACGCGGCCCATCCTCGAGCAGGCTCCGGAGCTCCGCTGCCCAGGCCTCGCCATCGTGTGGAGGCACGAAGATCGCCGCGCCCTCCCACATCTCCCGGAGCGACGGGAGATCCGACAGCACCAGCGCGCAGCCCTGGAGCGCGGCGTCCAGCTCCGCGAGCCCGAACGGCTCGACCAGCGCCGGGGCGGCGTAGACGGCCGCGCGCGCCATGGCTGCCCGCATGGACTCGGGCCCGAGCCGCCCCACGAGCTGCAGCCCGGCTCTCCCGGGCTCCCCACCCGACGGATCCAACGCTTCCCCGGCGACGCGGATCGGCAGGGTCCGGGCCGCGATCTGCAGCACCTCGACGTTCGCCACCTCGTCCCCGGGAGACCCGGAGGCGAGCACCCACGGCTCCTTCCCCAGGCCCCGCACCGGGCTCGGCGGGCGGGCATTGTGGACGACCCGTCCGGTCGGTAGCGGCCCGTGGTGTCGGTCCAGGGCCTCGAGCATCGCCTTGCTCGTCGCCACCACCCGCGCCGCACCGACGAGCCCCCGCCGCGCCTCTTCGCGATGCCCCTCCGGGGGCTCCCCCCACACGCAGGGGCAGCGGTGCGCAACCACGATCGCCGGCACGGGCCAGCCGAGCGCACCGTGCACGGCGTCGTTGAGGTGCACCACGTCCGGCCGGAGCACCCGGGCGAGTGACAGGAGCCAGTCCCCGACCTTGCGGGCCTCATCCGTCGAGTCGGGACGGAAGCGCCCCTCGAAGATCTGCAGGCCGGACACGGCCCAGGCCTCGGCGCGCACCGACGGCGGCAGCCCGGCGGTGAAGACGGCCAGCGACGTCCGCACCCCGCGACGGGACAGGGCCCCAGCGAGGGTCAGCGCGTACGGCCAGACCTCGTCCACCGCGTTCGCAGTCATCAGGACGTGGCGAATCCCCGACCCGGAGATCCGTGCCCAGGCGCGACCGAGCGAGGTGGAGGCTCTCGGGACCGCCTCCTCCTGTCCCGCCTGGGTCGTCATCCCCCCGGGCCCCGCGCCTCGAACCGGGCGCCGATGCCCGCGACGTGGCTGTCGCGCTGACGGGCCAGCCACTCGGCGAGCTCGAGCAGCCCCTCGGTGAAGGAGATCCGCGCCTCGTACCCGAGCGCTTTCGCGGCGAGCGTCGTGTCGGCGAGGCAGTGCCTCACGTCGTCCACCCGGTACCGTCCGGTGATCTGGGGCCGCAGCTCCCGCCGGCCGAGCGCGTCGGCCATCTGCGCGGCCACGGTCCGGAGGGTCATGCTGCTTCCGCTGCCGATGTTGAACACCCTTCCGGCAGCCGCGCTGGACTCGAGTGCCAGCCGACACGCGCGCACCACATCGTGCACGTTCACGAAGTCTCGCTGCTGCAGCCCATCCTCGAAGACCTCCGGCGCCTCACCTGCGAGGAGGCGCGAGGCGAACGTGGCGAGGACTCCGTCGGGAGCTCGCAGCCCCAGCCGCGGTCCGTAGACGCTGAAGAGCCGGAGCACGACGGTGGGGATCCGGTACGCCGCGCCGACCATCAGGCACAGCCGCTCCTGGTCGTGCTTGGCGAGCGCGGACACCGAGCCGGCGGGAGGTGCGGTCTCCGGGGTGGGGAGCGGCTCGAGCGGCTCGCCCTGCGGTCCGGTCGGCTCCCACCGGCCCGCCTTCAGCTGCGCCACGGTGCGCGCCGGGGCCTCGACGGTGTGTCCCTCCGGCGTCCGGTAAAGGCCCTCGCCGTAGACGTCCATCGAGCTGGCGAAGACCAGGGTCTCCACCGGCCTCCGGGTCAGGGACTCGAGCAGCACCGCGGTCCCGAAGTCGTTCAGGCTCGAGGACTCGGGGGCGAGGTGAAAGACGGCGTCCACCCGGCGCAGGGCCCGATCCACCGCGCGCCGGTCGCGGACGTCTCCGCGGAGCAGCTCGACGTCCGCGGCGAGATGGCCTGGACGGACCCGATCCTCCCCATGGCTTCGAGGAACGAGGGAATCCAGCACGCGGACGCGGTAGCCATGGGCCAGGAGTTCGTCGGCCAGATGCGAGCCGATGAACCCTGCCCCGCCGGTGATCAGCACCCGCTTCCTCGCCACCGTCTGCTCCCTCCTCCCGTCCGGCCGCCGTTCGGGAGGAGATAGGCACGTCCCGGGCATCCGACCGATGGCCCCCGCGGCCGGGCCGCCCGTCCGGACGGGGCGTCCGCAGTCCAGCCGACACTGCAAGCACCCCGAGTGTGCAGAAGAGACCGTCCGGAGCAGTGAGCGCCCGCCCCTCGGCCCGATGGCCGAGCGGCCCCGACGTCACTCAGGGTGTGACCGGCGGTGTAGGAGAGGGTGCGACGTCGCGGTGCTTTTGCCGGGATCCGGTGTCTCGCGGTCCAGGATGGCTGTGCGAAGAGCCTGTCCGGAGACCCGAATGACCCGCCCCGTCCTGGTTGCCGTGCTCCTGTGCGCCGTCCTGGCCGCCTGCTCCAGCAGCCCGTCCAGCAACGGGCTCCCCAGCCCGCCGGGCATCGACCGCAACCCGTTGCTCACCCAGGTCACCAGCTGCTCGCAGCTCGAAACGAGGATCGAGGACACGCTCGTCCTCGAGATGAGGAGCGAGATCGAGCAGATCCGCGACAACGACTTCTACATCGGGTACGGCGGCCTCCCGGTCGGGGCGGGCACTCCGTCAGGCCCGCTGGCCGCGCCGAACGGTGCCAACGCCGGACCGACCAGCGTCAGCACCACCAACACCCAGGTGGCGGGCGTCGACGAGGCCGACTTCGTCCAGAACGACGGCACACGCATCGCCGTGCTGACTGGCGGAAAGCTCCACCTCATCTCCTCGTGGCCTGCGGACGCGATGACCGAGACGGCGAGCCTGACGATCGACGGCTGGCCGCGGGAGATGTTCCTCACCGGCAACCAGGTGGTGGTCTTCAGCACGGTCTACGTGCCGCGGGCCATCGAGGGGACTCATCCCATCTGCGCTCCACCTCCGGCCGCGCCGGGCGGAGCAGCGCCCATGGTGGAATGGTTCTGCGGCTACTGGGCGAGCGACGTCACCGAGATCACCACCATCGACGTGAGCGACCTCTCGCACCCGCAGGTCACCGCGGAGATCCTCCTTCCCGGCTCGTATCTCTCGTCGCGCCGCATCGACCAGCGTGTCCGGCTGGTGATGTCCGACTCCTTCCCGTTCCCCGACGGCGTCCGCTTCTGGCCCGACTTGCCGCCTGGCGCGACCACCGCCCAGCGCAACAAGGCGTTCGACGACCTGGAGGCCGCCAACGAGACGCTGATTCGCAGCCGCTCGCTCGACGACTGGCTGCGCAAGGGAGAGCTGCGCATCCCCGGCCAGCCGACCACCTCCATCTCCTACAACTGCAGCGACTTCTCGCTGAGCTCGGCACCGACGCGGCCGGGTCTCCTCACCGTGGCCACGGTGGACCTCTCCGGCGATTCGCTGAAGAGCCGGACCTCCGTGTTCGCGGACCCGGGCACGGTCTACGCCTCGAAGGAGACGCTCTATGTGGCCGCCGCGCACTGGTGGTGGTGGCCGGCGATCGGCCAGTCGGACGCGACGTACATCCACGCCTTCGACCTGTCGAATCCGGACCGGGCCACCTACCTGGGTTCCGGCACGGTGGATGGGACGGTCAACGATCAGTACTCGCTGGACGAGCTCGATGGGGCGCTCCGGGTGGCGACCCATCTCACGACCCGTGTGGCCGACGGCACGGCCTGGGGAACCCTCAAGGGGGCCAACCGCATCTCGGTGCTGGCGGCCGGACAGGGTTCGCTCCAGCTCGTCGGCAAGACCGCAGACTACGGCGCCGACGAGCAGACGTACGGGACCCGCTTCCTGGGTTCGCGCGGATTCGTCATCACTGCAAAGCAGGTGGATCCGCTCTTCACCTTCGACCTGAGCGATCCCAGCCATCCCGCCATGGTCGGTGAGCTGAAGATGCCCGGCTTCATCTCCTACCTTCACCCCATCGACGACACACATCTCCTAGGAATCGGGCGCGAGGTCACCATCACTTCCGCGGGAGAGACGGCGCAGGTCAAGGTCGCCCTCCTCGACGTGACCGACCTCTCCAACCCGAAGGCCCAGGCCGTCCAGCTGGTGGGGGAGGGCTTCGCGTCCTCCGACGCGCTGTGGGATCCGAAGGCCTTCACCTGGCTCCCGGCGCAGAAGATGCTGGCCTTCCCGTTCGCCGACTACGGATCCCAGACCTTCGTTTCCGACCTGCGGCTGTTCCAGGTCGACCCCACCGTAGGGAGCATCACGCCACTGGGAAGCCTCTCGATGGCCGACGTCTACCAGTCGGTCCAGGGCTTCAACTACACGTGGTCGCCGTATGTCCGCCGCGGCATCCTCGCCGACTCGGCGCAGGGTCAGTTCGTGTATGCGATCAGCGACGCGGGCGTGCGCTCGGCCAAGGTGGCAAGCTTGCCGGCGTGGCTGCAGACCGTGAAGTTCCCACCGCTCGTCTACCCGTGAGGCGCGCGACGGTGATCGGCGTCGCGCTTGCGGCGCTGACGGCCTGCGATGCCCAGACGGACCCCGGCTACCAGGGCGAGGCTCTGGTGACGCTCCGGGGTCGTGTCGACAGCAGCGGCAACCTGCCGCCGCTCGAGGCGGCGATGCTCTGGCAGCGCGGACCGCCTCCAGGAACGACCGACCAGGAGCTGGCGACAAAGGCTCCGGTCACCTCCGGATTCCCGGCGACGTTCACCTTGCGGCTCTACACCCCGCCGCCGGTCGCCGCCTTCCGGAGCCTGGCCGACGGCGCTCCGCGGTGGGCGCGGGCCAACGCTGCGGCGGTCCCCTACGGCCTGGCACCAGATCAGGTTCCCAGCCTGCCCACCGCCTCCGCCGTGAACTACACGTACGACGCGGACCACTGGGTCATGTACCTGGACTCCGACGTCCCGGCGAACTCGCTGACCGAGTGGTGGCTGGGGCAGGCGCTCGGCGCGGGCTACCACCTGATGCGCGTGGTTCCGGTCTCCAGCTGCCTGACCTCCGCGCAGCTCGAGACCTGCGTCGCCGATCTGGTCCGGCGCGGGGTCCCTGACGACGGCACCGACGCGCCGGGCACCGCGCGCGGGTTCTGCGAGGCGCCCTACCGGCTGCAGCCCACCACCGTCGACGAGGTCATCGTGCTCCGCCTCGGTCCGGAGGACGGCGGGGTCACGCCGGGGTGTCCATGATCCTCGACGCCCCGGCCATCGCCAGCCTGTACCGCTCCCACGGGCACGTGGTGCTCCGGCGGGCGCGCACGCTCCTCGGCAGCGAGGCGGATGCGCGCGAGGCGCTGCAAGACATCTTCACCGCGCTGGTGCGGAATCCGGACTCCGTCCGCTCCGCCGGCTCCATCGTCGGCTGGCTGTACCAGGCCACGACCCATCACTGCCTGAATCAGCTGCGCAAGGCGCGGACCGGCGCCCGGGTCCTCGAGCTGCACGTCCGGCCGGGACTGGCCGAGACCGGAGGCCCCCGGGGCGAGGCCGCCGCCGAGGTGCGCCGCCTGCTGGCGCTGCTGCCCGAGGACGTGGCAGCGGCCGTCGTCTACCACCACCTGGATGGCATGACCCACGCCGAGGTGGCCGAGCTCCTCGGCTGCTCGCGTCGCCAGGTGGGCTACCTCCTCGAGCGCGCCCAGGGACTCTGGGACCGCGCGGAGCAGACCGCATGAACCTCGCCACGACGCCACTCAGCTGGAACGCCTGCCTCTCCGCCCTCCACCTC
>DASXGF010000106.1:0-1808 GCA_036489275.1 Myxococcaceae bacterium
TCGAACCGGGCCCCGTCCAGCCCCGCGGCGCCACCCCCGAGGAGGTCGATGGGCGCATAGGACGCGGAGAGAACCGGGTCGGAGGGCCGGTAGGGCTCGGACCCCAGGGGCAGCATCCGGCCCTTCATGACCAGGAGCTTCCCGTCCTGGGCCTGGAGGGTGAAGGTCCGGGCGTTCAGCTGGCTCAGGAGGAGGCCCACCACCCCGAGGAGGGCCAGGACGACGAGCGTCACCACCAGCCGGGTGAAGGCGCGCCCGGCGCGGCGGCCGAATGAATCGGTGGTCGAGGGCATGAGGGTCTCCTGAACGCCGGTATACTCCCGAGTCCGAGAACGACGGCCGTGAACCTGACCTTCCGCCGCCTGGGCGTGAGTGAGCTGCTTCCGCGCTACATCTTCGCCGAGAGCCTCTTCGTCCGGCGTCGAGTGCTGGAGGTGGGCGCCGTCGCGGCGACTGGCGGGGCCTCGGGCGAGTTCCTGGTCTCCCGAGGCGCGCGGCTGGTGGTGGCGTGCGACGACGACCTCGCCGCGGTCGAGGCCGCGCAGGCGCGCGCGGGCAGCGACCGGCTCCGCTTCCGACCCACGGTGTTCGACGATCTGCCTCCCGGAGGCTTCGACCTGGTGCTGGTGGCCGACCTCGCGCCCTACGTCCGGGCGCCGGCGCTGCTCGCGCAGCTCGCCGAGCAGGTGTCCGGGACCGGCGTGCTGGTCGGTGGCATTCGCAACCCTGCCGGTCTGGCCCTCGCTCAGCTGATGGAGCCGGACGGCGACGGCGTACCGCCCACCTACGGCCAGGTGCTCGACGCGCTCTCGGCCCACTTCCCCAACCTCGAGACCGCCACCCAGAGCCCGCTCCTCGGGTACCAGCTGGCCTTCGAGCGGAGCGAGGGGCTTCAGGTGGACGGCTCACTCGCTGGCTCGGGCGAGGCGGCGTACTTCGTCGTGCTCGGCAGCCGAGAGCGGCTGCGGTCGGTGGACCCGACCTGGGTCCAGCTGCCGCCCGCTCCCCTGGCCTTCACCGGGGGCCGCCTGGACGAGGCCTCCACCCGCGCCCGCGAGTGGGAACAGCGCGCACGCCGGCTGAAGACGGCGCTCTCCGAGGCCCGCGAGGAGCTGGCCGGCGCCAAGGCGGACCTCGACGCCAGCCGCGGCGCGCTGGAGCGGGCCCGCGAGGAGGCTGCTCACGCCCAGGCCGAGGCGGAGGTGCGGGGCGCGGCGGCGCTGCACCCGGTGGTGCAGGACGAGCTCGCCGCGCGCATCCGCCGGCTGGAGTCGGAGCTGCAGCTCGCCGGTGAGCGCGCGGCGGAAGCCGAGCGGCGCCTGGCGGCGCGGGCAGCGGAGTCCGAGGCGGCGCGGGCCCAGGAGCGCCAGCAGCAGGCCGAGGTCCTGGCCGCGCAGGAGTCGGTCCGCCTGGAGCGCGCGCGGCGCGAGGAGCTGCAGCGTCAGCTGGACGATGCGCGGACCAAGCTCACCGCGGCCTACGACGAGCTGCGGGGGGTCCGTGAGGAGCTCACCCGCACCCGGACCGACGGCGAGCGGGGTCGGCTCAGCCTGGAGGCCCGTGGCTCGGAGCTCTCCTCGCTCGAGGAGCGGCTCCGCCAGGCCCGGGAGCGGGAGTTGCGGCTCGCCGAGCAGCACTCCCTCGTGCTGACGGCGCTCGAGGGCAGCCAGAGCGAGCTGGCCCAGGCGAGGAGCCGGGCCGAGGCGCTCGAGCAGCGCTCTGGCTGGCTCGAGGCCGAGCGCGCGCGCGAGGAGCGCGCGGGGGAGGCGGACCGGCAGCGCTTCGAGCAGCAGCTCGCCGAGGCCAGG
>DASXGF010000147.1:0-5278 GCA_036489275.1 Myxococcaceae bacterium
CGGTCGAGGCGAGGACCAGCGCCCCGATCGCGAGGGCCGAGGCCAGGAGGTCCGCCTTTCCCAGGCCGAGGAGCATCTGCACCGGGACGAGCGCGAGGACCCCGAGGGCGCCGGGGAGAGCGAGGCTCCGGCGAACACCCGAGCGCTCGAGGAGGAGGAAGGTGCAGGCGACCAGAGCGATGAGGGAGAGCAGCTCGAGGAGCTCGGCGGCTGCCGGAAGCGACCCGAGCACGCGGGCCGCACCGGCGTAGAGCACCGGATACACCGGCGGATAGCGGGTGCCGCCCCAGCCGAGGGCGGACTCCACCGGGCGGTAGAAGGTCCCGTGCAGCAAGTCGTCGGCGAGCGTCGCCCAGGCGCCCGACGGGTGATCGAGCAGCAGCCGGGTCCGGGTGAGGGCCTCCACGACCAGGCGGGCACCCGTGAGGACGGCCAGGAGGCCGCTGGTCCAGGCCAGGGCGCGGAACCGGACCGGGCGCTCGGCGGGGGCAGCGAGAGTCGGGAGGGGAGGCGCCGGGGCCACGCTGGGCATGGACTCCGGCCCTGTTACTGGACACCACATCGGGGGGGCAAGGCCAGTCCCCCGGTGTCGCGCTGCGACGTGGATGACACGGCGGAATGCGCTTCGCCGTGTTAGCCCTCATCTTTCGCCGTGGATCCTCTGCCCGAGCCCGATGCAGCCCCCGAGAGCGAACGTCACGCGCTGACCGACGCCCTCCGCGCCGAGGTCCAGCCCACCACCTTCAAGAAGGGCCGGGACGTGGCCCGCGACGGCCGGGTGAAGCGCTGGGAGGACGACGCCGACGGCACGCGCCGGGGCGAGGTCGCCGGCAGCTCGGGCGAGCACTACCGGGTGGAGGTCGCCCTCGGGCCGGACGGGAAGGCCACCTCGCGGTGCACCTGCCCCGCCTGGGGAGAGTACGGCGGCCCCCACTGCAAGCACGCGGTGGCGCTGGCCCACGCCGACCGGACGGAGAGCCTCGGACCGCCGCGCCCCGCGGAGGCCGGCCGCCCCGGCGAGGTGGTGCCGCTGCCGGCGCTGGCGAAGCTCGAGTCGTGGCTCGGGGTCTCGGCCGCCGGCGAGCCCTCGTTCGTCTACCGCCTGGCCCCGGCGCATCCACGCGCCTCCGGGCGCTCGTGGCTCTTCGACGTGCGGCGGCGGGACGGGAAGGACGGCGGCCCGCTCTCGGTGAAGCGCTTCCTCTCCGGCGGGGCCCGGCTCGCGCCGGCGGACGAGCGAATCTTCGGCGAGCTCGCGCGGCACGAGAGCCGGTTCGACGGGAAGTTCGTCCTCAGCGACGACGACGTGGCGGATCTGCTTCCGCTGCTCCGGACGCGGCGAGTGGTCTACCGCGGGACCGCGCTCCAGTTCTCGGCCGAGCCCGCCCGGCCGCAGATCCACCTCTCCTCCACCGCGGGCGGCGCGCGGGCGAAGATCGAGTTCCAGCTCCCCGACGGCCGGACCACCGGCTTCGACACCTCGCTGCTCCTCATCGGGCGGCGGAGCACGGTCCTGGTCGAGAGCCAGAGCGCCTACGCGCTCGAGCCTGACCTGCCGGCCCGGATGTGGCGCGCCTGGCTGCGCGAGCCGAGCATGACCTTCCCCGCGGGGCAGGTGGAGCGTGCGCTCTCCTTCTTCGCCGCGCACCTGCCGCGCATCGACCTGCGGCTCCGGGCCGATGGGCTCGAGGTGGTCGAGGACCAGCGGCCGGCCTTCGTGCTCACCCTCGAGGGGTCGGCGGAGAAGGCGCGGGCGCAGCTCGCCGCGCGCTACGGGACGGCAACCGTGCCGGTCTCGCCGACTGCCGTGCACCTCGGCTACGCCGCCTCGCCCGGAAGCCAGGGACGCACGCTCTACCGCCGGCAGGAGGCCGCGGAGCGCGAGGCAGGGCAGCTCCTGCTCGCCCAGGGCTTCAAGCACGACGCGCAGGCCAACGCCTACGAGGCCACCGGCGATGCGGCGGTGGCCTTCTGGAGCGCCGGGCCGGGGACGCTCCCGACCGACTGGGAGCGATTCCTGGCGAGGGCGCCGAAGGTCCGGGTCCGGAAGCATCTGCGGCCACGGGTGAGGGTCGCGGCGGCGAGCAACGGCTGGTTCGAGCTGGACGCGCGCTTCGAGGCAGAGGAGCAGGCGGTGGACCTCGGCGCAGTGCGCCTGTGGCTCCGCTCGGGGCGCCGCTTCGTTCCGCTCGCGGACGGCAGCTACGCCGAGGCCGACCGGGAAGAGCTCACCCACGCCGCGGACCTCCTCGAGGAGGCGGGCGCGCTCCCCGGCAAGCAGCGCACCGAGCTTCCGCCGTACCAGGCCGGAGCGCTGGACGCGCTCACCGCGCTGGGCGAGGGCGCCCGCTTCGAGTCGCGCGCCCGGACCGCCATCGCCGAGTTCAGGGAGCTCTCTCGCATCCCGGCAGTGCCCGCGCCCGAGGGGCTCACCGCCATCCTCCGCCACTACCAGGAGGACGGGCTGTCGTGGCTGTGGTTCCTCCACCGCCACGGCCTCGGGGGAATCCTCGCCGACGACATGGGCCTCGGAAAGACGGTCCAGGCGCTGGCGCTGCTCCAGCAGTCGCGCAACGTCGAGGGCTCGGCGCCGTCGCTCGTCGTCGCGCCCACCAGCGTGCTCCCCAACTGGCAGCGTGAGGCCGAGCGCTTCACCCCGGGCCTGCGAGTCGCGGTGTGGCACGGGCAGGACCGGCGCGAGCGGGTGGAGGACCTGGCTGGCGCGGATCTGGTCCTCACCTCCTACGCGCTCGCCCGCCGCGATCGCGACGAGCTGATGAAGACGCGCTGGCGCTACGTGCTGCTGGACGAGGCGCAGAACATCAAGAACGCCGGCTCGGCGACGGCACAGGCCTGCAAGGCGCTGCCCGCCGACCACCGCCTGGCGCTCACCGGAACGCCGCTGGAGAACCGGCTCTCGGAGCTGTGGAGCATCTTCGACTTCCTGATGCCCGGCTTCCTCGGCGCCGAGGAGGACTTCGCCGAGCGCTACGAGCAGCCCATCGAGGTGGCGGCGGACGTGGGCGCCCGCGAGCGCCTGCGCCGGCGGGTTCAGCCCTTCCTCCTCCGGCGCCTCAAGACCGAGGTGGCCCGCGACCTGCCACCCAAGACCGAGACCGTCGCCTACTGCGAGATGGACCCCGCGCAGGCAGCGCTCTACCGCGAGGTGCTCGACCAGAGCCGGGCCAAGGTCCAGGAGAGCATCCAGAAGGTGGGCTTCAAGCGGGCGCGGGTGTCGATCCTCGCCGCGCTGCTCCGGCTGCGGCAGGTGTGCAACGACCCGCGCCTGCTCAAGCTGCCCGGGACCGCCTCGCTACCGCCGTCGGCGAAGCTGGAGCGCTTCGACGAGCTGGTGGACGACCTCCTCGCCGAGGGCCACCGGGCGCTGGTCTTCAGCCAGTTCACCGAGATGCTCCGGCTGCTCGAGGCGCATGCCACGGCCCGCCAGATCCAGTTCCTCTCCCTGGACGGACGGACGCGCGACCGCATGGCGCGCGTCGACGCGTTCAACCGCGACGACGGACCGCCCATCTTCTTCATCAGCCTCAAGGCCGGCGGGACCGGGCTCAACCTCACCGCGGCGGACTACGTCATCCACTACGACCCGTGGTGGAACCCGGCGGTGGAGGACCAGGCGACGGACCGGACGCACCGCATCGGTCAGACGCGCGCGGTCATCGCCTACAAGCTCATCACGCGCGGCACGGTGGAGGAGAAGATCCTCGCGCTGCAGCAGCGGAAGCGTGAGCTGGCCCAGGGCATCCTCGGCCCGGGCGGCGGCCTCTCCGAGCGGCTCACCGAGCAGGACGTCGCGGCGCTCTTCTCCGAGGACTGAAGCCCCCCTCATCCTTGACTGAAAGTCTGTACAGTGTCGGGCGCGCGGGGTACCCTGCGATACGGAACGGAGGTTCAGTATCGCCATGCTGGTCGCCCTTCGCATCGAGAACTTCACGGTCATCGAGGAGGTGGAGGTCGGCTTCGGGCCCGGGCTGACGGTCCTGACGGGGGAGACCGGGGCCGGCAAGAGCATCCTGGTCGATGCCCTGGGGCTGCTCCTCGGGACCCGGGCGGACGCCGGCTGCGTGCGTTCCGGGGCCGAGGAGGCGGTGGTCGAGGCCGTCTTCCAGCGGACGCCCGGGCTCGCCCTCCGGCTCGAGACCCTCGGCCTGCCCGACCACGGGGATGAGGTGGTGCTCCGCCGGGTGGTGGGGCGGGCGGGGCGGGGCAAGGTGCATGTCAATGGCGCGCTGGCCTCGGTCGGGGTCCTCGGCCAGCTGATGCGCGGCGAGCTGGACATCGCCGGACAGCACGCCCACGTCGGCCTGTTCGAGCCGTCCACCCATCGCGCCGTGCTGGACCGGTGCGACGGGGTCGGTCCGGTGCTCGAGGCCTACCGGATGGCCCACGCCCCGCTGGTGGCGCTGGAGGTGGAGCGACAGTCTCTCGGCGGAGACGCCACCGCCCAGGAGGCCCGGGCCGAGTTCGCCCGGTTCCAGCTGGACGAGCTCGAGCGGCTCTCCCCGGCGCCCGGGGAGGAGCCGGCGCTCGAGGCGGAGCGGAGGCGCCTGGCCGCCGTGGAGCGGCTCCGGGCGGCGGCGCTCGAGTCGGAGGCGTTGCTCGGCGGAGACGACGCCGGGGTGTGCACCGCGACCGGGCGCGCGGCGCGCATGCTGGAGGAGGCCGCCCGGACGGACCCCAACCTCGGGGAGTCGGCCACCTCGGTGGTCTCGGCCGCCGCTGCGCTCGAGGACGCGCTCCGCAGCCTCCGGCGCTACCTCGACGGGCTGGAGGCGGACCCGGAGCGGCTGGCCATGGTCGAGGAGCGGCTCGACGGCCTCCGCCGGCTCGCCCGGAAGCATGGGACGGACGTCGCGGGGCTCCCGGCCCGCCTCGAGGCGCTGCGGATCGAGTGCGAGCGCCTCGAGGGGCGGCGCGAGCGACTGGCGGCGCTGGAGGCGGAGCGCTCCGCGGCCGAGTCCTGCGCCTGGGAGGCGGCACGGGCGCTCCGCAGGGAACGGGAGCGGGCGGCGCGGCAGCTCGAGCGCGCGGTGACCTCCGAGCTCTCCCGGCTGGCCCTGCCGCGGGCGGCATTCACCGTGCAGCTCGCGCCGCGGGACGTGCTCCGCGCCGACGGCGCCGACGAGGTCGAGTTTCTCTTCAGCGCCAACCCCGGCGAGCCGGCGCGGCCGCTCGCGCGCGTCGCCTCGGGCGGGGAGGCCTCGCGGCTGTGGCTCGCGCTCAAGCGGACCTCGATGGCCCACGGCGGCCCGGACGAGGC
>DASXGF010000170.1:0-27916 GCA_036489275.1 Myxococcaceae bacterium
ATCTAAAAATCCTCATCCGCACCGCGCTGGGAGGATTCCTCTCCCGCAACGCCTACTGAACGGCGGCCGTGGCCGTGGCCTGCGCCTGGAGCTCGTGGAGCGTCTCGCCCAGCCGGGCGATCCCGAGCGCGATGTTGTCGACGCTCTGGTTCGAGAAGTTCAGGCGCAGGAAGCCGTGCTGTGGCGGGCCGACGAAGAATCCGCTGCCGGGCACGACGGCCACGGCGTGGCGAATGGCAGCGCGGAACACGTCCTCGTCCCTCAGGCCGGGCGGGAGCTCGAGCCAGAGGAAGAGCCCTCCGTCGGGATGGGACCAGCGGGCTCCGGGAGGCATGGTGCGCTCGAGCGCCGACAGCATCGCATCGCACCGGCGGCGGTACTCGTCGCGGATCCGCCCGAGGTGCGCTTCGTAGTCGAAGCTACGGAGCAGCTCCACGACGGCATGCTGGGTCAGGGTGGCGGTGTGCAGGTCGCAGGCCTGCTTGGCCACGGTCAGCGTGCGCATCAGCGACCGCGGGCCGTGCACCCAGCCCAGGCGCAGCCCGGGCGCCAGGGTCTTGGAGAACGTGCCGAGGTGGAAGGTGAGGTCACCGGCCAGCGCGGCCACGGGCGTGCAGGGCGTGCCCCGGAAGCGCAGGGCGCCGTAGGGATCGTCCTCGAGCAGGGGAATGCCGTGACGGCTGGCCACCTCGGCCAGGAGGTGCCGGCGTGCCGGCGCGAGCGTGGTCCCGCGGGGGTTCTGGAAGTCCGGGACCACGTAGACCAGCGCCGGGCGGTGCGCACTGACCGCATCCTCGAGCAGGTCGGTGCGCAGGCCGTCGGCGTCTCCGGGGAGGGCCACCACGTTGGCCTCGTACGCCGAGAACGCCTGCAGCGCGGCCAGGTAGCTCGGGTTCTCGACCAGGACGGTGTCGCCGGGGTCGAGCAGGACGCGCGCGACCAGGTCGATTCCCTGCTGGCTCCCGCTGACCATCATCACCGTCTCGCTGGTCGCGGCGATTCCACGCGAGCGGAGGCGGTCCGCCACCCACGCCCGCAGCGGCAGGAATCCCTCGGTGATTCCGTACTGCAGCGCGGACCCGGGACTCCGGCGAAGCACCGCCTCGAAGGCCTGGGCAAGCTCCTGGCCGGGGAACAGCTCCGGGGCAGGGAGTCCTCCGGCGAAGGAGAGCACCTCGGGCCTCTCCGCCACCTTGAGAATCTCCCGCACCGCCGAGGGCGCCACGCCCTGCATCCGTCTCGCCATGCGCAGGCTCATCGCGCGCTCTCCTTGCTGGGGCTGATCCGGGTTTCTTCCTTCACCGGGCAGAGGACGATGGTGGTCTGGGTGCGGGTGACACCGGGCAGCGTGCGCAGCTCCTCGGTGAGGAGGCGGTCCAGGGTGCCGGTGTTCTCGGTGCGGACCTTGAGGAGGTAGCTGTCCTGGCCCGCGACGCGGTGGCACTCGAGCACCTCCTCGAGGCCCATCACCTTGCGGGCGAAGCCGTCGAAATACTTGGGGTGCTCGATGCCCACGCCGATGAAGGCGGTGATGTCCTTGCCGAGCCTCCGGGGATCCACCCGCGCGGTGTAGCCGGTGATGATCCGCTGCTCCTCGAGCTTCCGGATGCGGTCCGCCACCGACGGCTGCGACAGCCCCACCTTCTTCGCGATCTGGGCCTGCGTCAGCCGGGCGTCCGCCTGGAGCAGGTCGACGATCTCGGAGTCCACCTCGTCCATGAGAGCGACATATTGCCCCGCTCCTGGCAATATTCAATAGGCTGAGTGAGTGTTGTGCCTATTTTATATCGGAACTGTTCGGGAGTGTGCCGGCGAGTGACGCCCGCGCCGCCAGCGCGGAGGTGCCGGCAACGTGCAGGGCGGCGCCGAGCAGCACCACGTCCTTGAGGATGAAGCCGCCGCCGTCGTTCCCGGGCGCGAGGAGCCCCGGCGTGCTGACCAGGAACGACAGGGTGACCAGGAAGGTGCCGGCAGCGAGCAGACCTCCGACAACGCCGAGCCGCGGCCACCACGGGGCGAGGAGGAGGCCGAGGGCGGCGGCCACCTCCACGACGCCGATCACCGCCGAGGCCCCGCGCACGCTGAGCACGGCGTACATCCACGAGAGGAACGGCGAGTGGCTGACCAGTGGCTGGATCGCGTTCGCCTCGAACTGGAAGAACTTGAAGGTGCCGAACAGCGCCAGGAGGAAGGCGAGGCCGATCCGGAGCACGGAGGCTCCGACGGTCTGGATCTGCTGCCCACGGCGCGAATCGAGAACGGTGGTGGTCATCGGAGACTCCGGGTCCTGGCGTGAGTACGCGGGAGCCCGGGCCAGCGTTACAGCGCCTGCGGCCGAAGGCAGCCTCCGGGGGGTTGAGGTACCCTCGGCAGGGGATCGGGGAGTGAGTGCTCACGCACATCCAGCCGACCGCGACCGCCTCGACAGGCGAGTGAGGCCCGGACCGCTCGTCCACGCTTCCGAGCTGGGGGTCCTCTTCGCCGCCTACATGCTGACCGCGCGCCTCGGACTGATGGTGGCGCCGGTGAGCGGGTTCGCGACGCTCGTCTGGCCGCCGACGGGCATCGCTCTGGCCGCGCTGCTGCTGCGAGGGGTTCGCCTCTGGCCCGCGGTGCTGCTCGGCGCCGTGGTGGCCAACGTCTGGAGCGGCGCCTCCTTCTGGGTCGCGACCGGGATCGGGATCGGAAACACCCTGGAGGCGATCCTGGCGGTCGTGCTCCTCGAGCGGTTGGTGCGGATCCACACCGGTCTCGACCGGCTGGTCGACGTTCTCGGCCTCGTGGTCCTGGCCGCCGGGTTGAGCACGACCGTCAGCGCCACGGTGGGGGTGGCCGTGCTGCGGCTCGCCGGCATCGTCGAGCCGGGCCACTTCGGGGAGACCTGGCGCGCGTGGGGGGTGGGGGACGCGCTCGGGGCTCTGGTGGTGGCGCCGGTGATCCTCACGTGGAGTCGTCTCGGCGGGCTGGCGCTGCCCGTGCGGAGGGTCGTCGAGGCGCTCGCGCTCGTTGCCGTGGCGGTGGGCCTCAGCTCCTTCGTCTTCCTCCTCGGCCCGCCGCTGGAACCCACCGCGTTCCGGCAGGCGCACGTCCTGTTCCCGGTGCTGATCTGGGCGGCGCTGCGCTTCGGGCCTCGCGGCGGCAGCGCCATCATCCTCCTCATCTCGGTCTTCGCCGTCTGGGGGACGCTCTCCGGTCAGGGCCCGTTCATCGGGCAGACGCCGGATCTGAGCCTCCTGGCGCTCCAGATCTTCATGGGCGTGGCGAGCATCACCGCGCTGGTGCTCGCGGCGGCGAGCGCCGAGCGGGTGGATGCGCTGAGGGCCGAGCAGGAGCTGCTGGCCATCGTCTCCCACGATCTCAAGAATCCGCTCGGGGCCCTTCGCCTCGGCACGCGGCATCTCCTGACCCAGCCGCCAGAGGAGCTCGGTCCTCAGGCCCGGAAGCACGGCGAGTTCGTCGCCCGCATTGCCCGGCGGATGGAGTCGCTGATCGGCAACGTGCTCGATGCGGCGACCATTCGCACCGGTCATCTGTCGCTGGTGCCCGAGCCGCAGGATCTGGCGGCGCTGATCCGGGACGCCGCC
The DNA here is from genome assembly GCA_036489275.1 of Myxococcaceae bacterium. Taxonomy (GTDB): domain Bacteria; phylum Myxococcota; class Myxococcia; order Myxococcales; family Myxococcaceae; genus RPRB01. The sequence continues at coordinate 3,585 of DASXGF010000170.1, forward strand.
GACACCTTCCGCCCGCTGGCGGAGGAGAAGGCACAGACACTGAGGGTGGACGTGCCGCCGGAGCTGCCGGTGGAGGGTGACCGGGAACGGCTCCTTCAAGTCCTTTCCAACCTCCTCGCCAACGCGGTGAAGTTCGCGCCGAAGAACGGCACCATCACCGCCCGAGCGTGGGTGGGCGACGGCTGGGTCCAGTTTTCGGTCTCCGATGACGGGCCAGGCATCGGGCCGGCTGAGCTGGAGCGGGTGTTCGAGCCCTACTGGAGCGGGGAGCCGTCGAGCGGGACAGGGCTCGGCCTCTCCATCGTCAAGGGCATCGTCGAGGCCCATGGCGGCACGACGTCGCTGGAGAGCGAGCCGGGGCGGGGCACCACCATCGGCTTTCGCCTGCCGGAGCGGTCTGGCGAGCGCGCAGAGACGGAATCGCCGATGTCGCGCGTGCTGTCGCGAGGCCCGAAGCCCGGGTAGGTCGCGACGCGAGCCGGTCCCGGAGGACGCCGGCATGGAACCCGGCGGTGGCTGGCCTGCCCTTCTCGACCAGGCCAGCGCGCTCCGCGACTCTCAGTGGACGGTCAATCCGCCGTCGACGGTGAGGATCTGCCCCACCACGAACTTCGCCTCGGGCGAGGCGAGATAGAGGACGGCGCCGGCGATGTCCTCGACCTGTCCGGGCGTGCCCAGCGGAACCATCTGCTTGGCGACGGCCTGGAGCGACTCGAGACTGCCGAAGACGCGGGCGGCCATGTCGGTGACGATCGGCCCGGGAGCGACCGCGTTGACCCGGACGCCCTGCGAGATGAACTCGATCGCGGCGGCGCGGGTGAGCGCATTCACGGCCCCCTTGCTCGCGGAGTAGATAGTGAAGTCCGAGAACCCCACGTCCGCCACCACCGAGCTGTTGTTGATGATGGCCCCGCGCGTCTTCGCCAGATGGGGCAGGGCGTGCTTCATCCCCAGCCAGGTGCCGCGGACGTTGACCCCGAAGGTCTCGTCGAAGTCCGCGGTGCCGAGAGTGCCGATCGGGCCGCCTTTTCCCTCGATGCCCGCGTTGTTGAACAGCACGTCGAGCTGGCCGTACTCCTTCACCGTCCCGTCGACGACGGCCCTGACGTCGGCCTCCTTCGCCACGTCCGCGCGGATGAACTTCGCCGTCCCGCCCGCCTTCTGGATGGCCTGGACGACCGCCACACCTTGATCCTCGCGACGTGCCGCCACCACCACCTTCGCACCCTCACGGGCGAACGCCTCCGCAGTGGCCCGGCCGATGCCTGCGTTCCCCCCGAGGACCAGGACCACCTTCGACTCGAATCGCTTCATGGCTGTCTTCGCTCCCTCGTTCACCGGACCGGGGCAGAAGGCCGCGGTTCCAGCGTCGGCCGCTTGGATGCGCATTTCGGAATGAACGTTCCACAAAATCGACGTGACGATCCGTGCCGACCGGAAATCGAGGGGTTACACTTCTGGAGGACATGGCTCGCCCCCGGGAGTTCGACGTCGACGAGGTGCTGGATCGCGCGACCCAGGTCTTCTGGACGCGCGGCTACGAGGGGACGAGCGTGCAGGACCTGGTCGAAGCGCTGGGAGTGAACCGGGCGAGCCTCTACGCCACCTTCGGTGACAAGGCGCAGCTGTTCTCCGCGGTGCTGGAGCGCTACGGAGAGCTGGTGAGCGGGGCAGTGTTCCAGGCGCTCGCCCCGCCGGCGGCCGGGGCCGAGGCCGTGCGCGCGTGGTTCAAGGCGCTCATCGAGGCGGCGACGCAGCCGCGGGGCCCCAAGGGCTGCCTGGTGATCAACGCGCTGACCGGATCCAGCACCGCGCCGGCCGAGCTCTACGATCGGGTGATCGCCGGCGTTCGCGCGTCGACCGACCGGCTGCAAGAGGCGCTGGACCGCGACCCGGAGCTCGCCGGCAGGGAGAACGCCCGCACCCTGGCGCGCTTCCTTGCCGCCGAGGGCCATGGGCTCGCGGTGCTGGCCCGGGCTGGCGTCCGCCGCCAGGAGCTGGAGGCCGCGGCCGAGGTGGCACTGCGCGTGCTCGAGCCTCGGAGCTAGGGACCCGGGGCGTTCACCGGAGCGTCACAGCGCATCGTCAGCCATCCATCTTCACGGACCATCGAGATGCCGGCGAAGGCGGGCGTGGGCGCCGGAGGGACGCTCCCCGGACGAACCGCCGTGCTGGAGAGCACCAGGACGAGCGCTGCGGAGAGCACGACCGAAGCGTACTGCGGACCTGCCACGTCGATGTCGCTTGCGCGTCCGGACCACTGCGTATAGATATGCGCTCCTAATGCATAAGTATGCCATCGGCGTGGTCGGTGCTTCCGGCTACTCCGGTATCGAGCTCTGCCGCATCCTCGCCGCTCACCCGGGCGTGGAGGTCCGCTTCGCCGCCAGCGATCGCTGGGAGGGCGCGACCGTCCGCGCGCGGACCGGGATCGCCGGGGCGGTGGGGGCGCTCGCGTACGTCCCGAACGCGCACGCGCTGAAGGCGGCGGAGGGCTGCACCGCGGTGTTCCTGGCCACTCCGGCCGAGGCGTCGCTGGAGCTCGCACCCGCCCTGCTCGAGCGTGGCATCAGGGTGGTGGACCTCTCCGGCGCCTTCCGCCTCTCCGACGCCGCGGCGTACCCGAGGCACTATGGCTTCGAGCACCGGGCGCCGAAGCTCCTCGAGCGCGCGGTCTACGGCCTCCCCGAGCTCTCCGACCGGAAGGCCATCGCCGCCGCCCGGCTGGTGGCCAACCCCGGCTGCTACCCCACCGCCGCGGCGCTGGCGCTGGTGCCGCTCCTTCGTGCCGGCCTTCTGGCCGACGAGTCGATCGTCATCGACGCCGCCTCGGGGGTCTCCGGCGCCGGGCGGCAGGCCACCGAGGCCTACAGCTTCTGCGAGGTCGCCGACGACGTTCGTCCCTACAAGGTCCTCCGGCACCAGCACATGCCGGAGATCGCCCAGTCGCTGGCCCGCGGCGCCGGCAAGTCCGTTCGGGTGACCTTCACCCCCCACCTCCTTCCCATCAAGCGGGGCATCCTCTCCACCGCGTCCGCCCGCCTCGCGCCGGGCATCGTCGCCGGGGCGCCCGCCGAGGCGCTGCAGGCGGCGTACCACGACGAGCCGCTGGTCGAGGTGCTCGAGGCGCCGGAGCAGGTCTCCATCGCCCGCACGGTCGGGACGGCGCGCGCCGCGGTCGCCGTCTCCACCGCCGACTCGGGATTCGACCCGGGCCGGGTAGTGGTCGTCTCCTCCATCGACAACCTCCTGAAGGGCGCGGCCAGCCAGGCCGTCCAGAACCTCAACCTCATGCTCGGGCTGCCCGAGCGGACCGGGCTCGAGCCGGCCCCGGGGGTCTCGCCGTGAACGTCGAGGGGTTCCGCTTCGCCGGGCTGCACGCCGGCATCAAGCCGTCGAAGAAGGATCTCGCCCTGGTGGTCAGCGACGTACCGGCCTCGGCTGCCGGCTGCTTCACCATCAACCGCGCCCAGGCCGCTCCGGTGCAGGACGCCCAGCCCCGCCTGCCGGCGACCGGCGTCCGCGCCGTCCTGATCAACAGCGGCAACGCCAACGCCCTCACCGGCGAGGAGGGCCGGACGGACGTGGTCCAGGTGCGGAGGGCGCTCGGGGCGGTGCTGCGCGTCCCGCCCGACTCGATCTTCACCGCCAGCACCGGGGTCATCGGGGTCCCGCTGCCGGTGGAGAAGATCACCCAGGGGCTGCCGTTGCTGGTCGAGTCGCTGAGCGCGAGCTGCGAGCCCGCCGCCGAGGCGATCATGACCACCGACACCCATCCCAAGGTGGCGCGCCGCTCGCTCCACCTCGGCGGGCGCGAGGTGAGCATCCTGGGGATGGCCAAGGGCTCGGGGATGATCGCCCCGCAGATGGCGACGATGATCGCCGTCGTCTGCACCGACGCCGCCGTCCCCCCTCCGGTGCTGGCCCGGGCGCTGCGCAGCGCGGTGGACGCGAGCTTCCACGCCGTGGTGGTCGACGGCGACATGAGCACCAACGACTGCGTCTTCGCCCTCGCCAACGGGATGGCGGCCAACGCTCCGGTCGGCGAGGCGGGCCCGGACTACGAGAGCTTCTGTGCCGCGCTGACCGACGTCTGCGCCGAGCTCGCCCGGGACATCGCCGCGGACGGGGAGGGCGCCACCAAGCTGCTCACCGTGGAGGTCACCGAGGCCCCCAGCCCGGCCATCGCCCGGGACATCAGCAAGGCCATCGCCGTCTCCCCGCTGGTGAAGACCGCGCTCTTCGGCGCCGATCCGAACTGGGGCCGGGTGCTGGCCACGGTGGGTGCACGCGCCGGGAGCCAGGACTACCCCATAGATCCGGAAGCGTCCGAGGTCCGGATCCAGGGCGTGCGGGTCTTCGGCGACGGAGCTCCCCAGCCACACGACCCGGAGATGCTCCGGGCGAGGATGCGCGAGTCGGAGGTCGTGGTGGAGGTGGCCCTCGCCGCGGGGAAGGCCTCGGCCACCGCCTGGGGCTGCGACTTCAGCTACGACTACGTGAAGATCAACGCCGACTACACCTCGCTCATCGTCCCCCAGCCCGACGGCTCGGTGCGGCGCGAGGATCGGCTCACCCGCTACAGCCCCGGTTTCAAGCAGACCCTCCTGGTCGAGGCGCTGAAGTACATCTCGCGCTTCTCCGGCACGACCTGCGTCCTGGGGTACGGCGGCGAGGGGCTGAAGAAGAGCTCGCTCCGGGCCAGCTTCTGCGAGGACGTGGTCCTCCTCCGCTCGGTGGGTCTCCGGCCGGTGGTCGTTCACGGCGCGGTACCTCCCGAGGAGGGGATGCCTCGGGTGGACCCGGACGTGCTGGAGATGGTTCTCACCGGCCGCATCACCGGGGATCTCGTGGCGCTCCTCAACGCCGGCGGTGGCCGGGCGGTTGGCATCTCGGGAAAGGACGGGCCGCTGCTCCGCGCGGTGCCGACGCCGCTCGACGCCGCCTCCCCCCTCGAGCGGATGGGAGAGGTACGCGAGGTGAACCGCGCCTTCCTCGAGATGCTGATGGAGAAGGACTACCTCCCGGTCATCGCCCCGGTGGGCATCGGCCCCGGCGGAGAGACACTGCACCTCTCGCCCGAGGGTGCCGCGGCCGAGGTGGCCATCGCGCTCGGGGCCCCGAAGCTCATCCTCCTCCAGGACGCCAAGAGCCTGCTCGCCGACGGCGAGGTCCGGAACCAGCTCACGGTGGTCGATCTCCAGCACCAGCTCGCCGAGGGCGCCGTGCCGCCGCAGAACAGGTCGCTGGTGCAGGCCATCCTCCGCGCGCTCGCCGGCGGGGTGCAGCGGGTTCACGTGCTCGACGCGCGGGTGCCGCACGCCACCATCGCCGAGCTCTTCACCGACCACGGCGTCGGCACGCTGGTGACCGCGGAATGAGAGCCCGCGAGGAGCAGACCACCGAGGCCCGCCGGGAGGCCATTCGCCGACTCATCCGCGGCCGGCGGGTGGCGACCCAGGAGGACCTGCGCGAGCTGCTCGCCCACCAGGGCTTCGAGGTCACCCAGGGCACCCTCTCCCGCGACCTGGCGCGACTCGGAGCCCGCCGCGCTCCCGGGGCCGAGGGAGGGACGCTCTACGAGCTTCCGCCCGAGGCCGGCACAGCCTCGCCCGACGTGCTCGAGGCGCTGAACCCGCTCGTCCGCGGCATCCGGGACAACGGCGCGCTCGTGGTGGTGCATACCACGCCCGGCGCCGCGCAGGCGGTGGCCCTGGCGCTGGACCAGGCCCGGCTGCCCGAGGTGCTGGGAACGATTGCCGGCGACGACACGGTGTTCGTCGCCCCCATGCAGGCTGCCTCGGCGTCGAGGCTCACCAGGGTCCTCCAGGGACTCCTCCGGAAGGGAAGAAGGTCATGAAGAGAGAGAAGATCGTCCTCGCGTACTCGGGTGGGCTGGACACGTCCGTCCTCGTCCGGGTGCTGTCCGTCGACTACGGCTACGACGTGATCTGCTGTCACGCGGACGTGGGCGAGGCGCGAGACGCGAAGGCCCTCACCGAGCGGGCAAAGGCCGCCGGTGCCATCTCGATGGAGATGGTCGACGCCAAGGAGGAGTTCGCGAAGGACTTCTGCTTCCCCGCGCTGCAGGCCAACGCGCTCTACGAGGGCGTCTACCCGCTCTCTGCCGCCCTCAGCCGTCCGCTCATCGCCAGGCACCTGGTGGAAGTCGCCCACAAGCACGGCGCCAGCGCGGTGGCGCACGGCGCGACCGGCAAGGGCAACGACCAGGTGCGGTTCGACCTGGCGGTGAAGGGCCTGGACCCGGCGCTGAAGATCATCGCCCCCCAGCGCGAGCGGAACATCAGCCGCGACGAGGCGATGGACTACGCGGCCAAGCACGGGATCATCGTCCCTACCACCCGGAAGAGCCCGTTCAGCATCGACGAGAACCTCTGGGGCCGGAGCATCGAGGGTGGCGTGCTCGAGGACCCGAACACCGAGCCTCCCGAGGAGGCCTTCGCCTGGACGAAGTCGTGGAACGCCGCGCCGGCCGAGCCGGGGCTCATCCGCATCGGGTTCGAGGCGGGCTATCCGGTCAGCGTCAACGGGGAGAAGCTCTCCCCCGCGCAGCTCATCTCCAAGGTCGGTGAGTTCGCCGGCCTTCACGGCGTGGGCCGCATCGACCTCATGGAGAACCGGGTCGTCGGAATCAAGAGCCGCGAGACCTACGAGTGCCCGGCGGCCATCGCCCTCATCGCCGCGCACCAGGACCTGGAACGCTTCACCACGCTCGGCCTGTCGGCGCGCACCAAGGCGCAGCTCGACACGACCTTCGCCCAGCTCACCTACGACGGCTTCTGGTACTCGCCGCTCCGGACCGCGATCCAGGCCTTCAACGACGAGCACTGCAAGTACGTGACTGGCGAGGTGAGCCTCAAGCTGTTCAAGGCCTCGCTCCGGGTCGTCGGACGGACCTCGCCGTTCGGCGTCTACAACAAGCTGCTCTCCACCTACGGCCGCGAGGACAAGTTCGACCACCGGGCCGCCGAGGGCTTCATCAACCTGCTCGGCCTGCAGCTCCAGGAATACAGCCGCCTCCACGGGGGAGGGGCTTGATCGCGAAGACCGACGCCGCGGGCGGACCCGGGCTCCTGCCGGAGGTGCTCGCCTTCTCCAGCTCGCTGGAGCAGGACCGGGCATTGCTCCGCGAGGACCTGGTGGGCTCGATGGCGCATCTGGCGATGCTCTCGCGGCAGGGCATCGTTCCGGCCGAGGCGGCGCGCGCCATCCACGATGGGCTGGTGGCCCTGTGGCGTGACGCCGAGTCCGGCGCCTTCGTGCCTGCCGGCGAGGAAGACGTGCACATGGCGGTGGAGGCCGAGCTGACGCGCCGCCTGGGCGACGTCGCCGGCTACCTCCACACCGGCCGCTCGCGGAACGACCAGGTCGCGCTCGATCTGCGCCTCTTCGTCCGCGAGCGCTGCGGCGACGTGCTCACCGGGCTGGGCGAGCTCCTGGCTCTGATCGCCGCCCGGGCGGAGGCGGACCGCGAGGTGATCCTCCCGGCCTACACCCACCGCCAGCGCGCGCAGCCGGTGAGCGCCGGCTACTGGTGGGCGGCGTTCGGGGCGATGTTCACCCGTGACGTCGAGGCCATGCGCTTCGCCCTCGCGCAGGTCGACGCCTCGCCCCTCGGCGTGGGGGCCATCGCCGGGACCTCGCTCCGCACCGACCGGCGCGTTCCCCAGGAGCTGCTGGACTTCTGCCGGCTGACCCTGAACGGAATGGACACCGTCGGCGACCGGGACTTCGCCCTGGATTTCATCTACGTGGCGAGCCGCTTCCTGCTCCACGCCTCCCGCCTGGCGACCGACGTGGTCGACTTCGCCTCGAGCGAGTTCGGCTTCCTGGTGCTCGACGACGCCATCGCCTGCGGCTCGAGCCTGATGCCCCAGAAGAAGAACCCCGACGTGTTCGAGCTGGTGCGGGGCCGGAGCGGGCAGGGCATCGGGGCGCTGGTCCAGCTCTTCACCACCCTGAAGGGGCTTCCCGGCGGCTACAACCGTGACCTCCAGGAGGACCGGGCGCCGCTGCTCGGGACCGCGGCGAACGTGCTCGCCGTGCTCGGCGCGCTGCGGGTCGCGCTGCCGCGGATCCGCTTCGACGCGGACCGCTGCCGCGCAGCGCTGGATCGGGACTACACCCAGGCGACCGACGTGGCCGAGGCGCTGGTCAAGAGCGGAGTGCCGTTCCGGTCCGCCTACCGCCGCGTGGGCACGCTGGTCCGCAGGGCCCAGGGCGCGGGCCTCGGGCTGATGCAGGCCCAGGAGCTCGCCCGGGAGCTGGACCCCGATCTGGCCACCGCACTGGCCTCGGTCGGAGACGTGCGCGCCTCGGTCAACGGGAAGCAAAGCGCTGGCTCCACCGCGCCGGCCGAGGTGGAGCGACAGATCGCCGCCCTGCGCCAGGCCGCCGGCGAGGCCCGGACCGCCGCGGCGACCGTTCCGCGGCTCGCGCAGCTCTTCGCCACGATTTCCGGGACGACGCGATGAAGCATTTTCTACGCATGAACGATCTCCAGCCCGGTGAGGTTCGCCGCCTCTTCGCCAGGACGGCGGAGCTGAAGCGGCGGCGCCGGGAGGGGCAACTGGAGCGCTCCCTCGCCGGCAAGACCGTCGTCCTCCTGATGGAGAAGGCCAGCACCCGAACCCGCCTGTCCTTCGCGGCGGCGGCCTTCCAGCTCGGCGGACACGCCATCGAGCTCACCGCCAGCACCAGCCAGCTGGCCCGGGGCGAGCCGCTCTCCGACACCTCCCGGGTCATCTCCGGCTACGGGGACGCGGTGGTGATGCGGACGACGACCGACGCGCGGCTGGCAGAGTTCGTGCGCTGGAGCTCCATCCCGGTCATCAACGGCCTGACTGACGGCGGACACCCGGTGCAGGTGCTGACCGACCTCTTCACGGTGGAAGAGGCGCTCGGCGCGGTGGCCGGCAAGCGGATCGCCTTCGTCGGGGACGGGTCGGGGAACATGGCGCGCTCGTTCCTCGAGGCGGCGCCACTGCTCGACTTCACGCTGCAGCTCGGCTCACCGCCCTCGTTCCGGCCCCCTCCCTCGGAGGTCCAGGCCGGGGGCAAGCACCTGACCGTCACCGCCGATCCGCGGGCCGCCGTGGCCGGCGCGGACGTGGTGGTGACCGACGTGTGGACCAGCATGGGCCAGGAGGCCGAATCCGCAGCACGGCTGAAAGCGTTCCAGGGCTTCACCGTCGATGCGTCGCTACTTGCCGCCGCGCGTCCCGGAGCGATCGTCCTCCACTGTCTTCCTGCCCATCGCGGCGAGGAGATCACCGAGGAGGTCCTCGAGGGCCCGCAGTCGCGGGTCTTCGTGGAGGCCGAGAATCGCATGCACGTGCAGAAGGCCCTGCTGGAGCACGTGATCCTCGGCGGCGTGGCGGATGTGTCCGAGGCCTGAGGGCTTCTGAATCGCAATGCCGCGCCGGGGCCTCGGCTCCGGGGGAAACGGCCTTGCGCTCCTGGCCGATGTCCGCGTCCCTGGGTCTGACCGGCGCCGGCGATTGCCGCATGGCGGCCGACCGGGTGACCGCCTCTGCACGTGGAAGCGTGTTCCAGGTACCGAATCGCACGGGGAGTCGGACGACCCGTACGGCGTGGCGACCGCTCCCGGCACCGGCATGCGCGACAGAGCCGCCGGACCGGGTGACCGTTTCTGGACGTGGAAGCACGTTCCACGTCCCAAGACGCCCGGGCAGCCCGGTGAGGCCCGTGCCCTGGGGCCGCCCTGCACGGGCGCGGTGCCTCGCCCCAGCGTCGTGCATGGCGTGCGCGACCGACTCCGTTCACCGGTGAGCGCGCGGTGTCCATCCCGTGCTCGTCCGGATCTTCCCCGTGCGGGAGCGCGAGCCGTCGACGCGGCGGGTGCGTCCCGGTCCGAGGCACACGCACCGGAGCGGCCGAGGAGCGATGTCACTCCTCGACATCGATTGAACTCGCTGCCGGCAGGAAGTTGAGCCCCGGGGCCGGATCGGCGGCCTCGGGTCCGCAACCCGCTGGCGCGTCGTCCGGTGACTGCTGGCGTCGTTCTTGCTGCCCCGCTTGCACACGTGTGTCGTCTCGCGCTCCTCGTCGCCATCGCGCTGCACGCCGACCCGGCACCGGAGGAGGCCGCCCCGGTGCAGCTTCCCGCCGAGCTGTCGCTCCCCGCGGCGCTCGCGCTGTACCGCGCCTCCGGCCTGGACCTGCTCCTCGCCGACGCGGCCGTGGACTCGGCCACCGCGGACCTGCGGAGCGCCCATTCGGTGGCGAACCCCAGCCTCGGCGTCGTCGGAGGAAAGTCCTTCGTCTGCGAGGGGAGCTGCCGCTGGAGTGGGCCTCCACTCTGGGCATTCGCGCTCGGTGACCAGGGGGCGCTGATGGACTGGATCCTCGGCAAGCGCGGCCTGCGGATCGAGGTGGCGGAGGCCGGGCTGCGCGCGGCGCGTGCACTCCGGGTGGACACCGAGCGTGAAACGGGCGCCGCACTGAAGCAGCAGTTCGTGGCCACCCTGGTGGCGCAGGAGGCGGTGCGGTTCGCGCAGGAGATCGCGTCGGCCGCCGCGGACCAGCTCCGCCTCACGCAGCGCCGCTACGACTCGGGCGCGATCTCCGAGGCCGACCTGGCGCGGGTACGGACGGCGAAGCTGGAGGTGGACCAGTCCGTCACCCAGGCCGAGGTGGCGCTGGTCCAGGCCAAGGTGTCGCTGGCCTTTCTGCTGGGGGTGCGGGGAGAGCTGCCGCGGTTCACGGTGCGGGAGGACGGTCTCCTCTCGGTGGCCACGCCGCAGGCCCTGCAGGAGGCCTCGGTGGAGTCCCTGCTCGCCCTCGCCCGCGAGCACCGGCCCGACCTCGCCGCCCAGCAGGCCCAGACCCAGCGGGCGGAGGCCTCGCTCGATCTGGCGCACCGGCTGGTGTGGCCGGACATCGCGCTCGGAGCGCAGTACTCCGTGCAGGGGCTGACCGGGAGCGCGATCTCCCCCCCGACCGTGTCCTTCGGGGTGACGAGCTCGCTGCCCATCTTCTACCAGCAGCAGGGAGAGGTGGCGAAGGCGGCGGCGGACCTCCGCACCCAGCGGCTGCAGCAGCAGAAGCTCCTCGCGCAGCTCCAGTCGGACGTCCACGGCGCCTGGTCCGGCTACCTCGGCGCCCGCGAGCAGGCGGAGCGGATGCAGAAGGGCGGCCTGCTCGCCTCGGCCCGCCGGGCCCGTGACCTGGTGGAGATCCAGTACCAGAAGGGCGCCGCGTCCTTGCTCGAGTACCTCGACGCTCAGCGCACGTACATCTCGGTCAACATCGAGTTCCTGCAAGACCTGGCGGGCTACTGGACCGCGGTCTTCAAGCTCGAGCAGGCCGTGGGGAGGTCGCTGGAGTGAGGCGCGCGCTCGCTTTCCTGATGCTCCTCGCTGGGTGCTCGTCCGGCTCCCGCACGCCAGCGGCTCCGTCGCCGCCCTCCGGCGAGGTGTGGGTGGACCCGACGCAGGCCCAGCACTTTCGCACCCAGCCCGTCGAGCGCCGTCGCATCGACGACACGCTGCTCGTCGGCGGGAAGATCGCCTTCGACGATCTCCGCGTCAGCCACGTCTTCGCTCCGGTCGCCGGCCGCATCAGCCGCGTCCTGGCTGCGCCGGGGGACCGGGTGAAGAAGGGCACGCCCCTGGCGATCCTCGTCTCGCCGGACGCGGGCAGCGCGCTCGCCGATCTGGCGAAGGCCCGGGCGGATCTCGACGCGGCCACCCGCGATCTCCGGCGGCAGAAGGAGTTGTACGAGGCGCATGCCGGCGCGCAGAAGGACTACGAGGTCGCCCTCGACGGCGAGCAGAAGGCCCGGGCCGAGTTCGAGCGCGCCAGGGCCCGCGCGCGCCTCTTCCACGCCACCGACACCGAGGGCGTGTCGCAGGAGTTCGTGCTGCGCTCGCCCATCGACGGAGAGGTGGTGGCCCGCGCGGCGAACCCCGGGGTGGACGTCCAGGGACAGCTCGTGGGCGGGAACACCGCCGAGCTGTTCACCATCGGCGAGCTGGACCGGGTCTATGTGCTCGCCGACGTGCACGAGCTCGACCTCTCGTCCTTCAGGAAGGGCGACGAGATGCACATCCGAGTGGTGAGCTACCCGGACCGGGTCTTCGTCGGACGGGTGGACTGGATCTCCGCGGCGCTCGATCCGCAGACCCGCACCGCCCGGGTGCGCTGCGTGCTGGACAACCCGGAGCGGCTGCTCAAGCCGGAGATGTACGCCTCGCTCGAGCTGCGCATCGACCGCGGGGTCCAGGTGGCGGTCCCCAAGGCCGCGGTCATCCACCTCCAGAACACCACCCTGGTCTACGTCGCCCGGGGGACGGCGCCGGACGGAAGGGTCCGCTTCGAGCGCCGGCCGGTCAGTGTGGACGACAACGTCTCCGGCGACGACTGGCCGGTGCTGCGGGGCCTGAAGGAAGGGGAGACGGTGGTGGTGGAGGGAGCGCTCCTCCTGAGCCAGGTGGGCTGATGGTCCGGACGATCGTCTCCCTCGCGCTCCGGGCGCAGACCGCGGTGATGTTCGGCGCGGTGGTCCTCCTCGTGGCGGGGCTCTGGGCGTATCGGCAGCTCGACATCGAGGCCTACCCGAACCCGGTGGCCCCGATGATCGAGATCATCACCCAGCCGCCCGGATGGAGCGCCGAGGAGGTCGAGCGCTACGTCACCATCCCCATCGAGACGGCGATGTCGGGGATGATCGACCTCGACCACATCCGCTCGCAGTCGCTGGCCGGCCTCTCGGACGTGAAGTGCTACTTCAGCTGGACGCCGGACTACTACACCGCGCAGCAGCGAGTGCTGAACCGGCTCGCCACCCTGAACCTCCCCACCGGGCTCCAGCCACAGCTCTCGCCGTGGAACGCGATCGGCGAGGTCTTTCGCTACCGGCTGGCGGGCGAGGGCTATACCACCGAGGAGCTGAAGAGCGCCGAGGACTGGATCCTGGAGCGGCAGTGGAAGCAGGTGCCCGGGGTCATCGACGTGGTGAGCTTCGGGGGGCTCACCCGGCAGTACCACGTGAACGTGGACCCGTTCCGCCTCCGCGGAGCGGGGGTGACGCTTCCCCAGCTGATGACCGCGCTGAGCAACGCCAACCAGAACGTGGGCGGCGGCCGGATCACCGTGGGGGAGCAGTCGTTCGACGTCCGAGGAACCGGGCTCATCCGCTCGCTCCGGGACGTGTCCGAGGTGGTGATCTCCGAGAAGGGCGGCGTCGCGGTCCGGGTCCGCGACGTGGCGGAGGTGAACATCGGCCACGCTCCGCGGCTGGGCATCGTCGGGAAGGACTCGGACGAGGACATCGTCCAGGGCACGATCCTGATGCGCTACGGCGGGGACTCGCTCTCCACGTTGCGCGGCATCCACGCGCGGCTGGAGCACATCCGGAAGCTGCACCTGCTCCCCCCGGGAATGGAGATCGTTCCCTACTACGACCGGACGAACCTCGTCCGGATCACCACCCACACGGTGCTGGAGAACTTGTTGATCGGCATGGTGCTGGTGACGCTCGTCCTCTGGGCGTTCCTCGGCCACCGCCGGGCGGCGCTGATCACCGCGGTGAACATCCCGCTCGCGCTGATGGCGGCGTTCGTGGGCATGGTGGCCACCGGGACGCCGGCGAACCTCATCTCGCTCGGGGCGGTGGACTTCGGGATCGTCGTCGACTCCACGGTGATCATGGTGGAGAACATCTTCCGACACCTGGGCGGAGCCCGGCCCGGCGAGCGCGTGCAGCGGTGCCTCGCGGCGGCGACCGAGGTCGGCCGGCCCATGTTCTCCTCCACCCTCATCATCGGCCTGGCCTTCATTCCCCTGTTCTCCCTGACCGGGGTGGCCGGGGTCATCTTCTCGCCGATGGCGCACACCTACGCCTTCGCCATCGGCGGGGCGATCCTCCTCGCCCTGACGCTCACCCCGGTGCTGTCGGCGCGCTACCTCGAGGCTCCGGGGGGAACGGAAGGGGAGGCGCACGAGAACGCGCTCATGCGGACGCTCTCCCGCGCCTACCGACCGGTCTTCGAGTTCGCGCTCCGGCGCAAGGGCTGGGCGGTGGGGATCTCCGCGGGGGTGGTGCTGCTGGCCGTCGCCGGCAGCTCGGTGCTTGGCCGCGAGTTCATGCCCAAGCTGGAGGAGGGCAACTTCTGGATCCGGGCCAGCCTCCCGGTCTCGGTCTCCCTCGAGCAGTCGAGCAGGTACGTCGGCCGGATGCGGGGCATCGTCCTCGGCTGCCCGGCATCGGGGGAGTGCGATCCCAGGACGCGGACCCGTCCGGAGATCCGCACCGTGGTCTCGCAGCTGGGGCGCCCGGACGACGGGACCGATCCGGTGGGCTTCTACAACATCGAGCTCTTCGCTCCGCTGAACGATCGCTCCGGCTGGCGGAAGGGGATGACCAAGGAAGCCCTGACCGAGGAGCTGTCGGCGGCGCTGTCGCGCGAGTTCCCCGGCGTCGTCTTCAACTTCTCGCAGGTGATCGCCGACAACGTCGAGGAGGCGATGAGCGGGGTGAAGGGGGAGAACACGGTCAAGGTGGTGGGGCCGGACGTGAAGGTGGACGAGGAGAAGGCCCAGGAGGTGGTGCGCGCCATGGGCTCGGTGAAGGGAGTGCAGGACCTCGGCATCTTCCGCTCGCTCGGACAGCCGGTGCTCCGCATCTCGCCGGACCGGGTGAAGGCCGGGCGCTACGGCCTGAACGTCGGCGACGTCGGCGCGGTCGTGCAGGCGGCGATCGGCGGCCAGGCGGTGACCCAGGTCTACGAGGGCGAGCGGCACTTCGATCTGATCGTTCGCTGGGCGGCGCAGTTCCGGAAGGACCCCAACAGCATCCGCGATATCCCCGTGCCGACCCCGGACGGAACGGTGGTGCCGCTCGCGCAGATCGCCGAGGTGGTGCAGGAGGAGGGTCCCTCCCTCATCTACCGCGAGGACATCCAGCGCTACGTTCCGATCAAGTTCTCGGTGCGCGGGCGCGACCTCGCCTCGACCGTCGCCGAGGCCGAGGCTCGCATCCGCTCGGGGGTGAGCCTGCCCTACGACACGCACCTCGAGTGGGCGGGAGAGATCGACCAGCTGAACGAGACGACCGGGCGGCTCCTGTGGATCGTCCCCGCCTCCCTGGCCCTGATCGCGCTGATCGTCTACGGCACGGTGAAGCGATGGGCCGACACGCTGGTGGTGCTGGCGGGCATCCCGGTGGCCTGCTCCGGCGGCATCCTCGCCCTGCTGGTGACCGGCACCACCTTCTCCATCTCCGCGGCGATGGGCTTCATCTCCATCTTCGGCCTCGCCGTGCAGGACGCGCTCATCGTGGTTACCGCGGCCCAGGCCTACTGGCGCGAGGGAATGTCGGTGGAGGAGGGCGCGCTCGCCGCCGCCCAGCGAAGGCTCCGGCCAGTGCTGATGACCACCTCGGTGGCCATGCTCGGCCTGTTCCCTGCGGCGGTGTCCCGCGGGATCGGCAGCGAGACCCAGCGGCCGCTGGCCATCGTGGTCATCGGCGGGGCGCTGATGCTCGCGGTGCTGCCGCGGCTCCTCCAGCCGGCGCTGCTGGTGCTGGTCCACGGCCGCGGTACGCGCGCTGAGCTGCCGGGCCTCGAACCGGCGCCGCGCGCCGCCTGAGCGCCATAGACTGGACCCGGACCCGTGCACGCCCTCCTGTTCGACTGGCCGTGGGCCGCGCTCCTCCTCGCAGCGGTGCTTGCCGTGGTGCTGCTCGTCGAGCTCCGCACGACGTCCGCGCGCGACCCGCGCTGGGTGCTGGGGTGGCTGTGGCCGATGTACCTGCTCCACATGTTCGAGGAGCACGGCATCGACGTCCTCGGTGGCCGCTACGCCTTCCTGGGCTTCCTCTGCCGGACGCTCGGCTATCCCGCGCTCTCCAGCTGTCCGGCGACGCCGGAGTTCGTCTTCTCGGTCAACGTCCTGGCCTGTCAGATCGCGTTCGGGCTCGCCTTCTTCCTCCGGAGGACTCGCCCGCTGATCGCCGCGTGCGCCTGGGGGATCACGCTGGTGAACGCGGTGGCGCACGTCCTGCCGGCGCTGGTCACCGGTCGGTACAACCCCGGCCTCCTCACCGCGCTGGTCCTCTTCCTCCCCGGGTGCAGCTGGATGCTGACCACGGTTCTCCGCTCGGGTCTCCTCCCGGCGTCGAGCGGGTGGCGAATCGTCGCGACGGGCGTGCTCACCCACGTCGTGCTGATCGGGTCGGTCGGGCTCCGGGCCATCGGGGTGCTCCCTGTGGGAGGATTCCTCGTCGTGAATGCAGTGAACGGTCTCTGGCCGCTCGCCCTCGGTCGCGCACGTCGGGGCGCGGCAGCCGGGTCCGGCTGAACCGCTGCCTTCTGTACCGGTCCACGCCCCGGGGGCCGCGCTACTCTCCGGGGCATGGTGCTGATCTCTTTTCGCTCCCGGCTCACCCCCGAGGCCGGCGAGGACTATCAGGCGATGGATGCCGAGCTCGAGGCGCGGGTTCGCGAGCAGCCGGGGTACGTGAACCACCGCTCGTACCAGGCCGCCGACGGGGAGCGGCTGACCCTGGTGTGGTTCCGCGATCAGGAATCGCTCCGCGGCTGGAAGACGCTCCCTCGCCACGCGGAGGCCCAGCGCCGGGGCCGCGAGCGCTGGTACGACTTCTACGAGATGGAGGTGGCGGAGATCATCCGCACCTCGTCGTTCCGCCGGGACCAGACGCCGACCTGACGGTGGTCCTCGACGTGATGGAGGAGCCCGATGCTCGCCCGTGACCTGGTGGACCGGCTCGCCGCGATGCCCCGGCTGTTGCAGGCCTGCGCCGAGCGCCTTCCCCGGGCCGAGTGGACGCGGCAGCGCTCGCCCGGGCTCTTCTCGCTGGTCGAGCACTGCTGTCATCTCCGCGACCTCGAGGAGGAGGGCTACACGCTCCGGCTCCGGCGGATGCTCCGCGAGGAGGCGCCGGTGCTCGCGGACTTCGACGGAGGCGCGGTCGCCACCGGGCGTGCCTACCCGGGCCAGGACCTCGGGACCGCGGTGCAGGCGTTCGCAGAGGCCCGTGCCCGGAATCTCCTGCTCCTGGCCGGCCTCGATGCGACGGCCCTCGCCCGGACGGCTCGCTTCGGCGAGCACGGGACCATCACCGTGGCGCGCCTCGCCGAGCTGATGGCGGAGCACGACGCGGGCCACCGCTCGGAGCTCGAGGACCTCTTCCGGACGCTCGGGGCCCAGCCGCCGGTCTGAGAGCCGGTCAGCGACGTCCGGTGGTCCGGGTGGACGTGGCCTCGACCATCTCGCCGGTCTCGAGCCTCGACGCGTCGACGCTTGCCGACCGCGCGCCGAGGAGTCGCCGGAAGTGACGGAAGCGTACCGGACGGCCCTCGGCGTCCGCATCCGCCGCCGTCTGCAGCTCGAAGTGCAGGTGGGGCATCGCCGAGCCGCCGGATGCGCCCACCGAGCCGAGCGGCTGGCCTTCCCGGAGGCGGTCCCCCACCTTGCACCGGACGCTTCCCTCGCGGAGGTGGGCATAGAGCGCGAACTCGCCCGAGTCGAGCTTCACCACCACGTGGTTGCCGAACATCGCCATCCGGTCCGTGGCGAGGAGCTTGACGTCGAGGCGCCGGCTGTCCGGCCGTCCATCGACCGCCGCGACCACCACGCCGGGCGCCGCGGCGAGCACCGGCCGCCCGAAGCCGAGCCAGCTCTCGTTCCGCGAGGCGTCCCCCTGGTGCGTCGTGCCGTCGGCCGCGACGGGGACCAGATCGACGGCGTGCCGGAGCACGTTGGAGCGGAAGCCGAGCTTGCGCGCCATCGCCGAGATGAAGTCGAAGCGCCGGTGGTGAGAGTAGAAGTCGTCGGAATCGAAGACCCACACCGGGCCGTCGAGCGGAAGGCGGACGGCGGTCGGCACGACCTTCCGCGGCCGAAGCGACGTCGTCGCGTGCAGCACGTCGTCCTTCCCGTAGAGCTTGAAGTCGAAGGAGAGCTCGGCGGCCTCCAGGCGCCGGTCGAGGCGCTGGAACGGGTTCATGATCATCTCGGGCTCGCCGCGCGGAGCCGGTGGGCGCCTATCACGGCGATGCTCGGGCGCTCCCCGTCGCTGTTCACCTCCGCGCGGAGCTCCACCTTCCCGGCCCGGTCGCGGACGGTCAGCTCGATGGCCCCGACGGTCAGCTCCTCCGTGGCCCGGCTGGTCAGCACGAAGTCGACGTTGAGACGCAGCCCGTCGGCCGCCGACTCGATCATTGCCTCCGCCGGACGGACCTCGATGGTGACCGGCGCCTCGCTCACCGCGGCCAGCAGACAGGCCGAACACAGCCCCAGGACCATGCGGACCTCCCTGACCTGCCAGAGGGTGACAGCCCGGTGCTCGGTCGCCCGCGGGAAGCGGCGAGCCGGCTCGCGCGATGGGTGAACCGCCCGTCCGTCCCGGATCCGGGATCGGCGGGCGCTGAACGCGCGTCCCGACCACCGCTGGACCGCGCGCCGAGCGACCGGAGAGGAGCTCCGCACCCCTCTTCGGCCGGTGCGCGCCGTGCGTCAGCCCTGGCTCCGTTCAGCGCGTCTTCTGCTGCGACGCGATCCACCCGTCGATGCGGTGCTCGAGGACCGACATGGGGATCGAGCCCTGCAGCAGCACTGCATCGTGGAACGCGCGCACGTCGAACTTCGGACCGAGGGCCTTCTCGGCGCGGGTGCGGAGCTCGCGGATCTTCAGCTGCCCCACCTTGTAGGCCAGCGCCTGCCCGGGGTAGGCGATGTACCGGTCCACCTCGTTGGTCACGTCGAGCTCGGCGCGCGGCGAGTTGTCCATGAAGTACTGGATGGCCTTCGCCCGGGTCCAGCCCTTCACGTGCATGCCGGTGTCCACCACCAGGCGCACGGCCCGCCACATCTCGTAGGCGAGTTGCCCCATCTTGTCCGCCGGGTCGTCCACCAGCCCGAGCTCGTCGGCGAGGCTCTCCGAGTACAGGCCCCAGCCCTCCCCGAAGGCGACGTCGTACCGGTGGCGACGGAAGGCCGGAAGATCGTGCTGCTCGTAGGCGAGGGAGACCTGGAAGTGGTGGCCGGGGACGGCCTCGTGGAGGGTGAGAGGAACGATTTCCCAGCGGGGTCGCGTCTCGGGCTTGTAGGTGTTGACCCAGTAGGTGCCTGCGCGCGAGCCGTCCTCCGCCCCGGGGTAATAGAAGCCGGTGGTCGCGTCGGGCGCCATGGCCGCGGGCGTGGGCTCGACGCCGTACGGGAGGCGGGGCAGGGTACCGAAGAGCTTCACCAGCTTCGGGTCGATGCGCTTGGCGAGATCCCGCGAGTGGAGGAGGAGCTCGTCGCCCGTCTTGTAGAAGTACTTCGGGTCGGTACGGAGCTGCTTGAAGACGTCCGCGAGGCTTCCCTTCCAGCCGGCCCGCGCCTTCACGGCCTCCATCTCGGCGCGGATGCGCGCGACCTCCGAGAGCCCGAGCTGGTGGGCCTGCTCCGGAGTGATGTCGGTCGTGGTGTTGTGCCGGACGCAGAACGCGTAGAGGCGGTCTCCGTCGGGCCACCGTCCAACGCCGACCTCGGTGGGCGCGGCGGGGAGGTAGGTCGTCACGACGAAGTCCTTCAGCCGGCGGTACGCGGGCTGGACTCGCTCGCGGATGAGTCGTTCGGCAGTCTGGGGCAGCGTCTTTCGCTCGGCCTCGGGGAGCGAGTCCGGAATCTTGTTGAAGGGGGCGTAGAAGGGGGTGGCGGTCGGCGCGGCGTTGATGAGCGCGTCGAGCTGGGGAGGGATCCTCTCCAGCACCACCTTCGGCCAGACCATTTTCCGCCGGACCCCTTCCTGGAGGAGGGCGATGGTCTGGTCGACGTAGGCGCCGAACCCGTCGAGGCGCGCGATCCAGTCCCGGTAGTCCTCGAGCGTCTGGAAGCGGAGCTGGAGCCCGAGCTGGCCCGCGTTCTGGACCCCGGGGAACTCGCCGGTGCCCTCGGGCAGGCCTCGCATGTGGTTCAGGGGGAGGAACCGGAGGCCGAGCGCGTAGGCCTCGACGCGTTCGCGGTGCTCGCGGCCGATGAGCTCGACGTCGAGCTGGTCCGCTGCCGAGAGCTTCCCCTTCGCCACCTTGGCGAGCTTCTCCAGGAAGGCCACATCGTGCTGGTGGTCCGCCTCCAGACCGGCCAGCGACAGGTCGTCCCAGCGGTCATTCCAGCGGCGGTCGCCGAGGATGGACGCGTAGGTGGGGCTTCGTGACAGGTGGTGCTCCCAGTCCTCGGCAAGGAGGGTGGCGAGCGCGGACGACGGCCGGGGGCCAGCGGCCGGGCCGGCTGCGGAGAGAAGCGGGGTCATGACGAGGAGTACCCGGGACCAGTGGGTCATGGGTCATCCCCTCTACCCCAGGCGGGATTGCTTGACAGCCCTCTCGCGCTGCTCGTTGGATTCGCAATCTTTTCGTCGGGACGCCCACCGGAGGCGAGATGGCCAGGATTCGGGTCCAGGCTCCACAGGATCTCGTCGCCGGCGCGAGCCTCGTCGCGGTGGCGCTCTTCGCCTTGTGGGCCGCCGGGCCGCTGGACAGCGGGCGAATGGGGGCTCCGGGGCCGGGGCTGCTCCCGCGGTTCCTGGCGCTGATGGTTGGCGGCGCCGGGCTCGCGCTCGTGGGGGTGTCGCTGGCCCGGCCGGGTGAGTCGCTGGGTCGCTGGCCGGTGCGGGGACCGGCGCTCATCGCGCTGTCCGTGGTGACCTTCGCCCTGACCATCCGGGTCCCCGGGCTGGTGGTGGCCGGTCCGGCGGCGATGCTGGTGGCGGGCGCGGCGTCGCCCGAGACGCGCTGGAAGGAGCTGGCGATCTTCTCGTTTGCGGTGACCGCCGTGTGCACCGCTCTGTTCCGCTCGCTGCTCCACCTGCCGATCCCCATCCTCGTCATCCCGGGCTGGGTGACGCTGTGAGCGCGCTGCTCTCGAACCTCTCCCTGGGGTTCTCGGTCGCCTTCACCCTGCCCAACCTGGGGCTCTGCTTCCTGGGGTGTCTGGTGGGGACGCTGATCGGCGTGCTCCCGGGCATCGGGCCCATCGCCACCATCACCATGCTGCTGCCGGTGACCTTCGGGCTGCCGCCGGTGGGGGCGCTGATCATGCTCGCCGGCATCTATTACGGCGCGCAGTACGGCGGGTCGACCACGGCCATCCTGGTCAACATCCCGGGCGAGGTGACCTCGGTGGTCACGACCATCGACGGGCACCAGATGGCCCGGCAGGGGCGCGCCGGGGCTGCGCTGGGCATCGCCGCGCTGGGCTCGTTCTTCGCCGGCTGCGTCGCCACCGTGATCATCGCCGGCCTGGCGGTGCCGCTGACGCGGGTGGCGCTGCTCTTCGGGCCGGCGGAGTACGCGGCGCTGATGACCGCCGGCCTGGCCTTCGCGGTGGTGCTGGCCCGGGGGTCGATCCTCAAGTCCATCGCCATGGTGCTCCTCGGGCTCCTGCTCTCGACGGTGGGGCAAGATCTGGAGACCGGCGCGGATCGGATGACCTTCGGGGTGGCGTCGCTGTCGGACGGCATCGACTTCGCGGTGCTGGCGATGGGGCTCTTCGGGTTCGCGGAGGTGATGCGGAACCTGACCGTGGACCAGGCGCGGGACGTGGTGCACGGGAAGATCGGGCGGCTGCTCCCCACCCGTGGTGAGCTCAAGCAGTCCGCGCTGCCGGTCGTCCGGGGGACGCTGCTCGGCGCGGTGCTGGGAATCCTCCCGGGGAACGGGGCGGTGTTGGGCCCCTTCGCCTCCTATGCGCTGGAAAAGAAGCTGGCGCGCGATCCTCGCCGCTTCGGACGGGGGGCCATCGAGGGGGTCGCCGGGCCGGAGTCGGCGAACAACGCCGGGGCGCAGACCTCGTTCATCCCCCTGCTGACCCTGGGCATCCCGCCCAATGCGGTGATGGCGCTGATGGTGGGTGCGATGACCATCCACGGCATCGTCCCCGGCCCGCTGGTGATGACCCGGAACGCGAGCCTCTTCTGGGGCGTCATCGCCAGCATGTGGATCGGGAACCTCATGCTGCTGGTCATCAACCTGCCCCTGATCGGGGCCTGGGTCCGGCTGCTCAAGGTGCCGTACCGGCTCCTCTATCCGACGATCGTCATCGTCTGCTGCGTGGGCATCTACTCGGTGAACAACTTGCCGGAGGACGTGCTGGCCACGTCGGTGGTGGCGCTCCTGGGCTATGCCGGTTCGCGGCTGGGATTCGAGAGCGCGCCGCTGCTGCTCGGCTTCGTGCTGGGGCGGCTGCTGGAGGAAAACCTGCGCCGGGCCCTGGCGATCTCCCGGGGAGATCTGGCGATCTTCATTCACCGGCCGGTCAGCGCGTGGCTGTTGCTGACCGGGCTCATCGTCCTGGTGGTGGCGGTGGTGCCGGCCATCCGGACGCGGCGGGAGCAAGTCTTCGTGGAGGAGTGAACCCGGAGTCGAAAGTCGGAGGAGGAGCGATGAGACCGAGCCTGATCGTCCTTGCCGTGGTCCTGGCCCTGCCGCTCCAGGGAAGGGCCGCGTATCCGGAGCGCCCGATCACCCTCATCGTCCCGTTCGCCGCGGGTGGCCCCACCGACGTGGTGGCCCGCATCGTGGGCGAGCACATGTCGCGGACGCTCGGGCAGCAGCTCGTGGTGGAGAACGTCGCCGGCGCGGGCGGCACGACCGGGAGCACGCGGGCAGCGCAGGCTGCGCCCGACGGGTACACGCTGATCATGGGCCACATGGGAACGCACGGCGCGGCCCCGGCGGTGTACCCGGATCTGAAGTACGACCCGGCGAAGAGCTTCGCGCCCATCGGGATGGCGGCGGGGACGCCGATCCTGATCGTCGCGAGGAAGTCCTTCCCGGCGAAGGACCTCAAGGAGTTCGTCGCCTACGTGAAGAAGAACTCGGAGAAGCTCAACGAGGCGCACGCCGGGGTGGGGTCGGTGTCCTTCACCACCTGCGCGTTCTTCAACTCGCTCGTGGGCGCGAAGCCGACGCGGGTGGTGTATCGCGGCACGGGCCCCGCGCTGAACGACCTGGTCTCCGGCCAGGTGGACTACATGTGCGATCAGATCGTGAACCTGGTGCCGCAGATCCAGGCGGGGACGATCAAGGCGTACGGGGTGGCGCTGCCGCAGCGCTCGCCGGCGCTCCCCGACGTGCCGACGACGAAGGAGGGTGGGCTGCCGGAGTTCCAGGTGTCGGCCTGGAACGCGATCTTCGCTCCGAAGGGGACGCCGCCGGAGATCGTGAAGAAGCTGAGCGACGCGCTGACGAAGGCGCTGGCCGACGAGAACACGCGGAAGCGGCTGCTCGACCTCGGGGCGGATCTCTCGGACAAGGCGGCGCAGACGCCGGAGGGGCTGGCGAAGCTCGTGGATAGCGAGGTGGCGCGCTGGAAGAAGGTGCTGGCGTCGGCGAGCAAGGACGCGGCGCCGCCGAGGTAGCGAGGAGACCGATGAGCCTTCGGTTCAGGACGCGGTTCCGGTCCGAGGCGGACGACTGGACGGCCGAGGGCTCCTCGATCAACTCGGACGGAAAGCTCGACGCGATTCGACGCGAGATCGAGGAGCGAGGCCCGGTCATCCTCGAGCACCGGCACCATCGGGGGTCGAGCGCCCCGACGCGTCTCGTGTTCGACGACTACGACGCGCTCTGCCGTTACCTCGAGAGGGAGGCCTTCGCCGGAGACGCGCTGTACCTCTGGGCTTTCGAGTACTCACCGCCGGTGCCCGTGGCAAGAGCGGCGAGGAAAGAACGCCATTTCGTGGCCCTGAGATCGCCCGGGATCGAAATGGCACGAACCGGAAGAAGAAGGGCCCGACGCACCACAGAGCGCGTCGGGCCGCCGGGTGAAGCGGAGAGATGGTCCGCCGTTCAGCTGCAGCCGCTGGTGGCGCCGCAGTTGTTGCACTTATAGCAAGCGCCGCTCCGGTACATGATCGCGCCGCAGGTGTGGCACGGCGGGGCGTCCTGCTGATTCAGGAACGAGTGGCGCGGCGCGGACTCGACCGGCTCGGCGACCGGCGCCGGCGAGGGCAACGCCTTCGGCTCCGGAGCCAGCGCGGCCTCCGCAGGCTCGCCTTCCTCCAAGGTGGGCTTGTCGAACTTCAGCGACAGCCACCGGAAGATGTAGTCGGTGATCGACTTGGCGATCGGGATGTCCGGGTTCCCGGTGAAGCCCGACGGCTCGAACCGCGTGTGGCTGAACTTGTCCGCCAATACTTGCAGCGGCACCCCGTACTGCAGCGACAGCGAGATGGCGGTGGCGAAGCTGTCCATCAGGCCCGAGACCACCGAGCCCTCCTTGGCCATCACCACGAAGAGCTCGCCCGGCGTGCCGTCGTCGTACATCCCCACCGTCAGATA
>DASXGF010000179.1:0-21259 GCA_036489275.1 Myxococcaceae bacterium
GAGGAGGGGACGCACGAGGAGCTGATGGCGCTCGGCGGCCGCTACGCGCACCTCTTCACCCTCCAGGCGAAGGGGTATCAGTGATTCCGGGCGGTCAGGGATCCTCGCAGAGGACGGCTTCCTGCTGGCCACCAGCCGGCCACTCCGTGCATCCGGACTCGGTGATGTTCCCGTCGCCCTCCCGGGGGAAGTAAACCCGTCGTGGAGAAGCCGATGCCGCTCGACTGTGCCCGGCCATCCACATCTCCGAAGCGGGCAGGAGCCGTGGAGGCAGCTGCATGACGGGTGCGCGCGCGGCGTGCTTCGATCTCCTCTCCGCCCTGCTCGACAGCTGGTCGGTCTGGGACGCCGTCGCGGGGCGCACCGACCTCGGGCGCCGGTGGCGTCAGCTCTACCTGAAGCTCACCTCGACCGCGGGACCGTACCGCCCGTACCTCCAGCTGGTGGCGCAGGCGGCGAGGGACGTCGGTCTCGGCAATGACATGGCGGCGCGGCTCGAGCGCGCCTGGGACGATCTCCAACCCTGGCCGGAGGTGGTCCCGGTGCTCGCCGGGCTCGGGATTCCCCGCGCGGTCGCGACGAACTGCTCCGTCACCCTCGGGCGCCGTGCGGCGGCCTGCGTCGGCGCTCCATTCGACGTGGTGGTCACCGCCGAAGAGGCCGGCGCGTACAAGCCCGACCCGGCGCCGTATCACCTGGTCTGCGAGCGGCTTGGGCTGGCTCCACGCGACGTCGCCTTCGTGGCCGGCTCGCCCTTCGACGCACGGGGAGCGCTCGCCTTCGGGTTCCCCGTCACCTGGGTGAACCGGCTCGGGGTGCCGGTGCCCGCGGACCTCGCCGGCGTCCGGATCGTCTCGACGCTGTCCGGGTGGACGCCCTGATGTGAGGCCCGCGCACGTGCCCGCCTCGCGGGGCGTCTAGACCGGCTCGGTGCTCGCCTCGAGGAGCTCCTTCAGCGCCTTCTCCGGCCCGGCGAGCTTCGCCTCGGTGTGCTCGACCAGCTCCTCGACCTTGTCGAAGTACTTCTCGACGACCTCGCCCTTCTCGAAGCTGCTGAGCACGCTCGGCTCGATGTAGCTGCTCTTGCACACCGCCGGGGTGTTCCCGAGCTCCGCCGCTGTCTCCTTCACCGCCTCGACGACCTTCTTCCGAACCGCCTTCTTCCGGAGCGCCTTCTTCGGGGTGGCTCGGAGCTCCTCGTCGACCTCCGCCACCCGGGCGAGCGCGCAGGCGCAGATCAGCGTCCCTGCCCAGGTCCGGAAGTCCTTCGCGGTGAAGTCCGGGCCCATGACGCTCTTGATGTAGTCGTTGAGATGATCGCGCTTGACGTCCACCACCGCCTCGTCGTCGGCGACGAACTTGAAGACCTCCTTGCCCGGAAGCTTCTTCATCGCGCGGACGATGCTCGCCACGCTCCGGTCGCGGATCGCCCGATGCTGGCGCTGCCCGGACTTGCCGGGATAGTCGAAGGTCACCCGGTCTCCCTTCACCGTCACGTGCTCGTTCCGCAGCGTCGTCAGCCCGTAGTGCCGATGGCGACGCGCGTACTCGTCGCTCCCCGGCCTCAGGAAGCAGGTCGAGAGCACGCGGATGGCGCAGGCGAGCACCCGGTCCCGGCCCAGCCCCCGCGAGCGGATGTCGCGTGCGACGCGCTTGCGCATCCTCGGCAGAGCGTCCGCGAAGTCGACCAGCTTCCGGAACTTTCGCCGCTCTTGCCGCCGGCGGAACTGCGGGTGGTATCGGTACTGCCACCTCCCGGCCTTGTCCTTCCCCACCGCCTGGAGCTTCGCCGTGGCCGACGGCGCCACGTGCACCTCGGTCCATGCCGGCGGGATGGCGAGCTTGCGGATGCGAGCCACCTCGGACGCCGGCATCGGTCCGCCCCGGGCGGTGCGGAAGACGAACCCCTTCCCCGCCCGTGACCGGCGGATGCCCGTCTGCTGGAGCCTCTCCAGGGCGGTCATCGAGGACCGGAACCTGTGCACCCCGCCTGGCCCGGGGGAGCCCCTTGTCGTCGAGGTGCCGCTCTCGAGGTGCCAGACACCTCGTTACCCTCGACACCTCGTGACCGGTGCACTCTCCCGAACCGGGGGGAGTCCCGGCCCTTCCGGCCCGGATGAATCCCGTGAAATCTCGCCGCGTCGAAGCCACGTTCACCGGCGGCCGGCCATCCGTGGAGCGTCCTGGATGTCCTCTCGAACTCGACTGCTTCCGCTGCTCCTTGGCGCGCTCGTCGCCTCCGGTCCGGCGCTCGCCCAGGGACGCTTCGGCATGCGCACCTCGCCGCCGAGCTCCGCGCCCCACCCCGTCGCGCCCGCTCCCGGGTCTGGAGGCTACGCGGGTCGCGGCTGGGTCCCGCGCGGGCCGCCGGTCGTCCACCCCGTGCCGCCCCCGTACGTGTACGGCTGGGGATTCGGCTACCGGGGCTGGCTGTGGGACCCCTGGTGGACGGATCCGGTGCTGGTCGGTCCGCCAACGGTCGTCGCACCCTACGGGACCTACGTCGCACCCGCATATCCGCCCGGCGTCTACCCTCCGGAGAGCTACCCGCCACCGCCGCCCGGAGCGCCGGTCGACGAGGACGGGCTCCCGCTCGTGCCCGAGCGCACGGTCAAGCGCACCATCTTCAGCCTCACCGCCTACGGCCAGAACGTGCAATCGAAGGGAAGCGCCTTCGGCGTCGGCCTCGGCATCGAGGGTGAGCACTGGGGCGTGCTGGCCCAGTGGAACGGGTTCTACCTGGACTCGCTCACCGGCGTCGGGACGGACAACGTCAACGTCGTCCACCTCCAGGCGACGTACTCGCTCTTCAGCGGGCCCGAGGGACGGCTCCGTCTCCACGTCGGCGGCAGCGGTGCATTCGCTCCGGACCTGAACCGCATCGGCCCGTCCATCGGCGCGTCGGCCGCGGTGGGGCTGATCGGCCCGCTCGGCATCGAGGGGCAGGTGAGCTACACGCCCACCCCCTTCATCGAGTTCGACGCGTTCGCCGGTGCCGCCATCGGGTGGGACCACTTCGCGCTGCGCGGCGGCTACCACTGGACCTACCTCGACGACCGAGGCCTGGTGGACGGAATCCCGCATTCCGAGTGGTACCAGGGTCCCTGGATCGGGCTCGGCATTGCCCTGTAGCTCGGCGCCTCGAGGGGGTCCGACCACCCCGGCGGTGTAGACTTCGGACCTCGTTGACCCTCAGCACGAGCTCGTCCTGGTTCGGCCGGTACCGGCTGACGTCGCGCATCGCGACCGGCGGCATGGCCGAGGTGTATCTCGGCCGCGCGCTGCAGGCCGACGGACGGTTCGGGCCCGCGGTCGCGGTGAAGCGGCTGCTGCCGCACCTGACCTCGGACGCGGCGATCGTCCGGATGTTCCTCAACGAGGCGGAGATCACCCGGCAGATCGATCACCCGAACGTCGTCCGCATCCTCGACCTGGGCAACGTCCAGGCCGAGCCGTTCATCGCGATGGAGCTGCTCGAGGGCCACAGCTTCGCCGAGCTCCGCCAGACCGCGGCGCAGAGCGGCCGGCGCGTCCCGCTGGGCGTCACGCTGCGCGTGCTCGCCGAGGCGTGCCGTGGACTCGACGCCGCGCACCGGGCGGTGGACAGCAAGGGGCACGAGCTGCAGATCGTCCACCGCGACTTCACCCCGGACAACATCCACGTCAGCGTCACCGGCGAGGTGAAGGTCATCGACTTCGGCATCGCCAAGTCGGCCGCGGTGCCCGGAGGCACCGAGCCCGGAACGCTGAAGGGCAAGTTCTTCTACATGTCGCCGGAGATGATCGCCGGCCACGACGTGGACCACCGGGCCGACCTCTTCGCCGCCGGGGTGATGCTCTACGAGCAGCTCTGCGGCCGGCGCCCCTTCACCGGGCTCAACACCGAGGAGGTGCTGAACCGGATCTCCGAGGGAAGACCGAAGCGGCCCACCGAGTTCGACCCCTCGGTGCCGCTCGCCCTCGAGCTGGTCTGCCTCACCGCGCTGTCCAAGGACCCGGCGCGGCGATTTCCGTCGCTGCACGAGTTCATCGCCGCGATGGAGTCGGTGGGCGGGCCGGCGCGGGTCGCCACGCCCGACGAGGTCTCCGATTACGTCAGCTTGGTCTTCCCCGCCGAGGAGGATCCGAAGCGCATCGCCCTGCGGCGGGCTCGACTGGCCGACCCGTCCACGCCCACCCACCCCGCGAACGCGACGGCGATCGATCTGCTCCCGCCCCGGGAGGAGAGCCGCCCGCCGCGGAAGGTCGAGGCGCCCGACCCCCCGCGCGGGCCGAGCGCCCTGCAGCGGTGGATGGCCTGGGCCCGGCAGAAGCTGTTCCGGGTCGAGATCCTCGGTCCGGCGGCCCTCGCCGTCGTGGTGCTGGCCGGGGCCATCGCCTTCTTCACCCGGCCGGAGCGCTCGGTGACGGACCGGCTCCAGGCGGCGGAGAAGGCCTCGTCACCCGGGCAGCGCATCCGCGAGCTGACCGCGCTTGCCGAGGACCCCAGCGCGACCGAGGCCGATCTCCGTCGCGCCGGTGAGCTGGCGCTGCAGAGCCCGGACCTCGAGGGGGCCCTCGCCGTGACCCAGGCCTTCGCCCGCCGCTTCCCCAGGTCGATCGAGGCCGCGCTGCAGGAGGCGCGGGCCTGCGTGGGACTCCGGCTGGGAAAGAAGGCGGACGCCGCCATCGACCGCGCCATCGCGCTTGCTCCCGACGACCCGAGGCCGGATCTGCTCCGGGCAGACCTGCGCCGCCTCCAGGGGAACGCTCCGGAGATGCTGGACGCGCTGACCTCGGCCGGCCGCAAGGCGCCCAACGACCGGGAGATCGCCGTCCGGCGAGGCGAGCTCCTGAGCCAGGCCGGCCGCCTGGACGAGGCCTCGGGCGTCCTCAACGCCGTGCTCAAGCACCGGTTCCACGCCGGCGCCGCGGCCGAGCTGGGATTCGTGAAGCTGCGCCAGAACCAGTCGGGGGAGGCGATGCGCCTGCTCCGCGCCTCGCTGGCCCGCTCTCCCAACCTGGCCAAGGCGCACTACTACCTGGGCGCGGCGCTCGGGCAGCAGGGTGACATCCCGGGCGCCGAATCCGAGTACCGCACCGCCGACCGCCTCGCCCCGAGCGATCCGCGACCCCTCGGCGCGCTCTGCGCCCTGTTCGCGCAGAACAAGCGCGGCCCCGAGGCCGAGTCGCTGAAGAAGGAGCTCGCCGAGCGCTTCCCCGAGCAGGCGCCGCGCTACATCGCGGAGTGCCGGCCGTGAGCGCCACGCGGCGGCTGATCGTCAACGCCGACGACCTGGGGTACGACCCGGCGGTGAGCGAGGGCATCGTGCTCGCCATGCGCAGCGGCGTCGTGACCTCGGCGACCCTGATGGTCAACCTGCCCCACTCCGAGCACGGCGCGACGCTCGCCCGGGGCCTCCCGGTCGGCCTGCACCTGAACCTCTCGCGCGGCACTCCACTCTCCACTCGGTTCCCGCCCTCGCTGCTCAAGGCCGGCGCGTTCGACGAGACGCTGGTGATCTCGCTCCCACCCGAGGTCGTGGTCGAGGAGGCGGAGGCGCAGCTCGCACGGGCCGAGGAGCTGCTCGGCCGTCCGCCGACTCACGTCGACGTGCACCGGCACCTCCACCGGGTGGTCCCCGTGTTCGAGGGGCTCAGCCGGGTGGCCTCGGCGAGGCGACTCCCCGTCCGCGCGCTCGGCGAGGCGATGCGGGGCGAGCTCCGGCGACGTGGAGTGCGGACCACCGACCACTTCGTCGGCGAGGCCGGAGGCGAGGCCTACTGGACCGAGCAGCGCTTCGCCGAGACCGTCGCCGCCCTGGCCGAGGGAACCACCGAGCTGATGTGCCATCCCGGCTATCCGCCCCGGGAGACCCGGACCAGCTACGGGCTGCAGCGCGCGGTGGAGCTCGCGACGCTGACCTCCACCTCGGCGCGCCGGGCGCTCGAGGAGGCCGGGGTGACGCTCGGCAGCTTCGCCGACCTCGCCTGAGGTGCTATGCGCAGGGCCATGGCTGGACCGAGCAAGAATCTGGAGACCTTTCCGAACCCGTCGCCGGACCGCGACTACGAGATCGCCTTCGACGTTCCGGAGTTCACCTGTCTGTGCCCGCTGACGGGGCAGCCGGACTTCGCGCACTTCAAGATTCGCTACGTGCCAGACCAGAAGTGCGTCGAGCTGAAGAGCCTCAAGCTCTACTTCTGGAGCTACCGGAACGAGGGCGCCTTCCACGAGGCGGTGACCAACCGCATCCGGGACGACCTGGTCGCCGCGCTCGGGCCCCGCTCGCTCACGGTGGTGGGCGACTGGTACATCCGCGGCGGCATCAAGACGGTGGTGACCGTCTCCTACGAGAAGCGGACCTAGCGCGAGCCGTCGTCCATCTTCCGCTCGGTCTCGCGGATGCGCCGCTCGGTGTCCTGCTCCATGCGCTTGGTGGCCTCGCGCGTGCGGTCGAGCACCGCCTTCGGCTGCGACTTGCCCTCGGGGTCCACGTGCGCCATCCCGGCCACGTTGTTGACCGCCCAGTAGGCCACGAACGCCACCACGGCGAGACCGAGCACGAGGGAGAGAAGTCGACCGAGCATCGACCCTCGAGGTTACCACCGCCCCGGAGGTCCCACGAGAACGGCAGCCGCGCGTGGTCGCCGAGGTCGGACGTCCCACCACCTCCGAGAGCGGCGTCGGAGCCGATCACCGGTGTAGTCTTCGACCGTCCGTGGAACCGACGACTCCCCGCGCGCTAGGGCCCAGGACACTCCTGTGGGTGCTCGCCGGCGTGGCGGCAGGAGCGTTCGGCGTCTGGGCGCTTTCGCACCGCCCGGCCGACTCCGCGGTGCCGCCGACGCCGCTGGTGGTGGACCGGATCCGCGAGGTGGCTCGCCTCGAGACGCTCGAACTCCAGGTCTACAAGAAGATCTCCTACGCCCCCGAGCCCACTCCCACCGGCGCGCTGTGGAGCGACGTGCTGGCCTGGGCGAAGTCCTCGCTGTTCCCCTCGCACGGCAGGGCGATCGTCTTCGGCACGGTGCACCTGGGGCTCGATCTCTCGAAGCTCGATGCGCGCCGGGTACACATCCAGGGCGGCCGGATCGAGGTCGCGCTGCCGCCGTTGCACTGCCAGGTCGAGCTCCGCCCCGGCGAGACGGAGATCATCTCCAGCAACCTCGACTCGGCCCAGACCGCGCAGCTGCTCGAGCTGGCGAAGGGGGCCTTCGGGCGCGAGGTGATGGCGGATCCGGCGCTCCAGGCGAAGGCGCGGGGAAGCGCCGAGCGCGCGCTCACCGGCCTGCTGCTCTCGCTCGGCTTCCGCGAGGTCGCCTTCGTCGACGGCATCCGGGCTCCCGGCGCCGGCTGAGGCCCCCTCTTTCTGGTCTGATTCGAATGCACCGCGCTGGTATTGGCGCCAGACCAGCCAGGACAGCACCTTTCTCCCGTCCGGCGAGCCGTCTCGCCGAGGAGGTAGGCCCGTGGAGCTCGACGTCTTCGCCCGTTTTCATTCCGCGCCCGGAAACGAGGACCGCATGGCCGGGACCCTGCGCGACCAGACGGCCGCGGTGCGCCTCGAGCCCGGGTGCGTCTACATCCAGGCCTGCCGGTCCAAGCGGGATCAGGCGCAGTTCTTCCTCTTCTCGCGCTGGACCGACGAGCCGGCCTTCCAGGTGCACGCCGACCTGCCGGAGACCAGCAGCTTCATCTCCCGCATGGAGCAGCTCTCCGACCAGCCGGTGGACGTGCACCGGAGCCTCCCGGTCGACGGCTAGGCCCGGAGTGGTGTGCGGCGCAGCACAGCCGTCGCGAGGCGTGCGCTCAGACGCTGGCGAGCCGCTCCAGCGTCCCGTCCGGCTGGAGCAGGAACCGTCCCCGGATTCCGTCCGGCCCGGGTTCGACCGAGTCGAGGAGGCCGACCGCGGGAGGATCGAGGAGCGGCGCGACCAGCGCGAGCTCACGGCGCGCGAGCGACACCCGCCACGGCCCCGCGCCCACCACGTCGAAGAGTCGCCGCCGCTGCTCCGCGGTGAGCAGCCGCGCGCCGTCCGCGCCATCCGCCTCGCACAGCGCCCACAGCCCGAGCGGCTGGGGTGACAGCCGCGGCTGCCCCCGATCGACGATCACCGGACGCGGCTCGGCGGGGCGCGCCTCGAGGTGCTTCCAGGCGGTCGCATCCACCGCCTCCAGCGATGCCGGGGCGCTCTCCGCATCCACCGCCACCCCCTCGCTGAGGTAGCTCACCACGAGCCCCGCCGGGCCCTCGCGGCTGAGCACGCCCGGACCGGCCCCGTCCGCCAGCACCGGCACCACCTCGGCGAGCACCTCGTGGGGCCCCGCAGGATTTGCGTCGGTCCACGTCGCCCGAAGCCCGCCGTGCTCCCAGGCTCCGGCCTTCCCGAACCACTCCCAGGCGCCGTCGAGCAGCACCTCGAGCGCGCTGCTCCCGGATCCGGAGGCGAGCGCCTCGGCCAGATCCCGCGTCTCCTCGTCGCCCGGGGTCAGCGCGCGGAGCTCGGCGAGCATCCGCTCCGCCATGACTGCGTCCCGGCGACGGAGAGCCACCAGCACCCTCGCCTTCCGGACCGAGATGTCCCGTGGATGGGTCGCGGCGGCCTCGCCCAGCACCTGGTCGGCATCGTCGAGCCGACGTGAACGGACCAGGGCCCGGGCGAGGACCAGCGACGCCCTCGGGTCCCGAGGGTGGCCCGCCGACGCGAGGACCGACAGCGCCTCGTCGTCCGCCCCCGCGTTGGAGAGCGCGAGCCCGAGGACGATGCTCAGGGCCGGCACGCCCTCGACGTCGGCGGCGGTGCGCAGGCGCCGCATCTCCGCCTCGGAGAGGCGCTCACCGCGCTGAACCCTGCGGCGCAGGCGCTGGAGCACCCGGGCGTCCATGCTCGATCGAAGAAGAGGATCTCGACGCTACCATCCCTGTGGACGTGGAGTTGCGGTAGACAGAGCCGCATGACCGAACGACGCAGGGTCTCGCTCATCCCAGGCGACGGGATCGGGCCCGAGGTGATGCAGGCCACGGTCCGGGTGCTGCAGGCGCTGCAAGCCCCGCTGGAGTTCGAGCACCGCGACGCCGGCTCGGAAGTCATCAGCAAGTACGGCACCAACCTGCCCCGCGAGACGCTGGACTCGGTCCTGCGGAACGGAGTGGCCCTCAAGGGACCCACCGGAACCCAGATAGGCGCCGGCCTGCCCTCGGCCAATGTCGCGCTCCGCAAGGGCCTGGACCTGTACGCCGCGCTCCGACCCGTCCGTTCGGTACCGAACGTGAAGACCCGGTACGAGAACGTGGACCTCGTGGTGGTCCGGGAGAACACCGAGAGCCTCTACACCGGGCTCGAGCACATCGTCGTCCCGGGCGTCGTGGAGAGCCTGAAGATCATCAGCGAGAAGGCCAGCACCCGCATCGCCCGCTACGCCTTCGAGTACGCCCGGACCAACGGGCGGAAGAAGATCACGGCCGTCCACAAGGCAAACATCATGAAGCTCTCCGACGGCCTGTTCCTCGACTGCTGCCGCAAGGTCGCGCGCGACTACGCCGAGGTGACCTACGAGGAGGTCATCGTCGACAACATGTGCATGCAGCTGGTGCGCAACCCCGAGCGCTACGACGTCCTGCTGATGGAGAACCTGTACGGCGACATCATTTCCGACCTCTGCGCCGGCCTGGTGGGCGGTCTCGGGGTGGTCCCGGGGGCCAACATCGGCGAGCGCACTGCCGTTTTCGAGGCCGTGCATGGCACCGCCCCGGACATCGCCGGGAAGAACCTCGCCAACCCCACCGCCCTGATGATGTCCGCGGTGCTGATGCTGAGCTGGCTCGGGCTCACCGAGGCCTCGCGCCGCCTCGACCGGGCGCTCCTGCGCGTCTACTCCGAGGGACGGGTGCGCACCGGAGATCTGGGCGGAACCGCGACGACCGAGGAATTCACCGACGCGGTGATCGCAGGGTTGTAGCTCCAGCCCCCCTGTTGCATCGGACCGACCGGACACAACCTCTGGTCTGGATCTGGTGTCTGCTCCGTCCGGAAGCCCTCCTCGCCCGTGAGTCCCTCGACCCTTCCCCTTCCCCGGCGTCGTGACCCCTGGCTGGACGCCGTGCGCGGCGCCTCGGTCGTGGCGATGGTCTTCGGCCACACCCTGGACCTCACGCTCGAGGACCGCGTCCGGGATCTGCCGCTGGTCAGCCTCTACTGGTCGTTCCGCGGCCTCACCGCGCCGCTGTTCCTGGTGGTAGCCGGGTGGGCGCTGGTCTCGTCGCTGCGCTCGACCGATTCAGACACTGTCGGGCGTCGGCTCCGGAGGGCGGCGCTGGTGCTGGCGCTCGGGTACGGGCTGCACTGGCCGGGGCTGTCCGCCGCCCAGGCCATGGCCTCCGAGGGGACCTTCTGGCCGCACCTCCTCGCCTTCGACGCTCTTCCCTGCATCGGGTGGTGCATCGCCGGCGGCGTGCTCCTCCTCTCGCTGCTTCCTCGCACCGCGGGACGGCTCGGCGCGCTGGGCGTCCTCGCGCTCTGGATTCCCTTCGTGGCCTCGGTCAGCTGGCCAGTGGCCCTGAACGCCGGCTGGCTCTGGCGCGGATTCCTCGGCCATCCCGAGGCGCACTTCCCGCTCGTCCCCTGGGCGGCCTTCTTCTTCCTCGGCGGCACGCTCTCGATGGCCATCCCGGCGCTTCGCGAACGCCGGCACCGAGCGATGGCGCTGCTGCTCGCCGGCGGGCTGCTGCTCCTCTTCCTCGAGCAAACGGGGCTGGAGGACTGGTCGCCCACCTCACCGTTCCCGGCGTTCTACCGGATGGGCGAGGTGATGATCGCGCTCGGGCTCCTCGCCGCGCTTCCGGTCTGGCGAGTGCCGGGCCTGGTGACGCTCGGACGAACCTCGCTCGGCGTCTACGTCGCCCACCTCGTGGTGCTGTACGGCTGGGCGGGCGACGAGGGGCTCGTCACCCGATGGGCGAGCCAGCTCTCGATGCCGGCCGCGCTCGGGCTCGGCATGCTGGTACTGGCCACCGCCGCGGCGATGGCCCGAGGAGTTCCGTCGGGGCTGAGGTGGATCGGGGAGAACGCCGCTCCGAGGTGGCAACAGCAGGCCTCGGGAGAGCCCGGCTGAGCCCGGGCCTCTAGCCGACCGAGATGCGCGAGACCCCGCGCGCCTCGAGCCAGGCGCGCACGCGGTCCCGCTGGTCGCCCTGCAGCACCAGCGCCTCGCCCTCGAGCATCCCGCCGCACCCCAGCGCCTGCTTCATCGCCAGCAGCCACTCGCCGCGCTCGCGTGCAGAGAGCGCGAGCTGCTCGACCACCGTGGCTTCCTTGCCCCCTCTGCCCTTGCGCTCGTAGCGAACCACCGCCCGCCCCGGACCCTTCGGAGCGGCGGCGGGTCTCGTCGGGACCTCTCTCGAGGGCACGGCGTCCTTGAGAGAGGCCAGGCGGGCGAAGGCGGCGTTGAACTGGCTCGGCCAGTCGGCGGACGGCGGCGCCTTCTTGCGGCTCACTGCGGCGAGCCCGCGCGGCGCGCCGGCGGCAATGCCGAGGTGAGCACCTGCGCGGTCGGATCACCGCTGGCCATGGTGAGCGCGTAGAGGAAGACGGGTGCGGCGTAGGCCGGCTTGCCGTTGATGGCGACGATCGGCGTGCCGGTGGGGTTGTAGAGGCCCGCGTACTTGATGTCGTCCTGGAGCTTGGCCGCGGCCTCGGGACTGGCCATGCACGCCTCCAGCTGGCCGCGAGAGACCGAGCCCGAGCTGGCGATGGTCAGCAGGGACTCGCGGGTGAGGTTCTTCTGCGCGGCGAACAGCTTGTCGCGGAGCCCCCAGAAGTCGGGGGCGGGCTCCAGGCAGATGAGGGCGAGCGAGCCGGCGCAGCGCAGGCCGTCGCCCTTCTGCGGCACGTCGGGATTGCACGCGCCGTCCAGCGGGTACTGGCGCGCCTCCACGGCGAGGCGGCCGGGGGGTACCGCCGCCTGGAGCTCCTCGACCGTGTCGTTCAGATGCCGGCAGTGGGGGCAGAGGATGTCGGTCCACTCCACCAGGTGCACGGGCGCATCCGCCGGGCCCTTCAGCACGCGCGCCCGGGGGAGCAGCTCGGGCTGGGTCGGGGCGGGCGTCCGCGCGAAGTGGGCCAGCGCGTCGGCGAGCTGCTGCTTCTCGGCCTCGGGGCGGCTGGCCAGGAACTGCGAGACGTCCTTGCCGCCGCTGCCGCTCCGGGTCGCGCTCCTCGGCGGAAGGGCCGACGACGAGCGGGCCGGTGCAAAGAGGAGCAGCGCGCCCCAGCCGAGCGCGGTCACCGTCGCCGGAAGTCCGAACACCCGGGCCCACTCGCCGGACTCGGGCTGCAGCGCACCGGGCAGCGCGGCGAGCGCGACCCCGGCATACCCGAGGACCAGGACGTAGGTCCCGAGGCAGGTCAGGCACAGCGCGCCGGCGCTGATCGAGCCCGCCACCAGCGTGATGCAGGCCAGCGCGGCGACGACACCCATCGTCCGCACCGGAAGCACCGCCGGCCGGAGCGCACGGCCGCTCTGCGCCCGCCAGAGGAGCGCGGCGGCGCACACCGCGGCCGCGAGGCCCCAGATCACTCCGAGCCCGGCCACCGGGAGCCCGGTGATGCCACTCAGCCGCTGGGCGAAGGAGCTGGTCCAGACCGTCTCGCAATTCACCGACGCGTTGACGCTGCAGATCGCCGTCCCGCCGGCCTGGACGGTGCGCAGCTCCACCCACTGGAAGATGGAGAGGCCGATCTCCGCCACCGCGAGACCGAGCAGCGTCCACGGCGCCCAGGGCCGGAGGGTCTCCACCGGCTGCTTCGACCGCTTCTTCATGTCTTCTCCGGAGGCGGGGTCATCAGCACGAGCACCCGCGCGTCTGCCGGGCCGCCGTTCCGCAGGCCGTGCGAGCTGCCCGCCGGACACAACACCGCGTCCCCCTCGCGAAGTTCCTGCCGCTCGCCGTCCACCTCGACCGTCGGCCGACCCTCCAGGACCACGTAGACCTTGTCCGACGTGGCATGGGCATGCGGCGTCTGGGCCTGGCCGGGCCTGAGGCAGTAGACGTCGAGGAAGAAGCGCTCCGTGGTGAAGAGGTTGTTCTTCTGGAGCTTGGCCTCGGAGAACCCGCGGATGTCCGGGAGGTGCTGGACCTTCACGGGACCCTTATATAGCTGCCATCCATGGTTCCGCTCCCCCTCCACGCACGGCATGTCGCCCTCGGCGCCAGCTTCGGCGACCTCCGGGACAGGGAGGTGGTCGAGCGCGTCCCCGGCCGGGACGAGGACCGCGCCCTCCGCTCCGGCGCCGGGTTCTTCGACGCCTCGGCCCGGGAGGTGGTGCGGCTGACCGGCCCGGATCGGGTGAGCTTCCTGCAGGGAATGGTGACCCAGGACGTGGAGAGCCTCCCTGTGGGCTCGGTGGCGGACGCCGCGCTGCTGACCGCCAAGGGGGCGATGGTCGCCGATGCACGGGTGGTGAAGCGGGCCGACGACTTCTTGCTGCTGACCGAGCCCGGGTACGGCCCGGTGGTGCGCGCGGGGCTCGAGCGGTACCTGATCTCCGAGGACGCCGAGCTGTCCGACGCGACCGCGGACTTCGGGCAGCTCTCGGTGGTGGGCCCGGAGGCCGAGGCGCTGGCGGCGCGGGCGCTCGGGTTGCCCGCGGTGAACGGGGCCGCGCTGCGTCCCTTCGACGCCGGTGGTGCGACGGGCTGGGCGCTGCCGCAGGGCCTGCTCCTGCCAGGGGTGGATCTGCTGGTACCGGTGAGCGCGCTCGGCGGGGTGTTCGACCGGCTGCTCGAGGCCGGGGCGACGCCGGTGGGCTTTGCTGCGCTCGAGGTGCTGCGTGTGGAGCAGGGCACGCCGCGCTTCGGGGCGGACATGGACGAGCGCACGATTCCCCTCGAGGCGAATCTCCAGCGGGCCATCCACTACCAGAAGGGCTGTTACATCGGGCAGGAGGTCATCGCCCGGGCGACGTTCCGCGGGCACATGAACCGACACCTGGTCGGCCTCCGCTTCGGGGGAGCGCTGCCCGCGCCCAGGACCGATCTCTTCGTCGGTGACCGGCGGGTCGGCTGGGTGACCTCGGCCGTCCAGAGCCCGCGGCTCGGCGCCATCGGCCTCGGCTACGCCCACCGCGACGTGGAGCAGCCGGGGACGCGGCTCACCCTGCCGGGAGGCGCCGGCGGAGCGACGGTCGAGGCCCTGCCCTTCCCGGCGGGGCCGACCGGCTGATTGTCCTCTTCCTGCAGCGATCGGGCGGGTGGCGCGGATGTAGGTGATCCGCTTCCGGTGTCTCTCCCTTGTGAGCCCCCCCGGCAGGTCTGCTAAGGGTTCTCCCAGGCGCGTGAGCAGGGCCGGCGCGCACGGGCGAGCAAGGCCCGGAAACGTCGCAGGCGATGTCCACCCTGCTCGCCATCACCCATCTGGTTCTCGCCGCTGCTCCCGACGTGCCCCGCGCTGGCTCGGAGGCACTCGAGCACCCGCTGCTCGTCGTCGCTCAGGGTCCAACCGGGGACACCACCGTCCAGGCCGTCTCCGAGCCGCGATCCGCGCCCGCGCCGCGCACCGTCCGGGTGATCTCCGAGGTGCTGGTCGCCGGCGCCGCGGGCACGCTCACCGGCGCGCTCGGCGGTTACCTGGGGTGCATCGGCTCGCTCTCCGCCCAGAGCAGCTGCTCGGAGGGAACCGTCGCCGCGGGCCTCCTCACCGGCTTCGGTCTGGGCGTGGCGACCATGGTCCCGCTCACCGGCAAGTACTTCGACGCCGGAGGCTCGCCGTGGGTGAGCTGGTTCGGCCAGGCGCTCGGCGCGGGGACGGCGTTCGCCATCGGCCAGGGAAGCACGAGCCGCCTGATGTGGGTGGGCCCGCCGCTGATGCTGGTCGGGGCGGTGCTGGGATGGGAGCTCTCCTCGAAGCCCACGCCGAGCACCGTCCCCCGGACGACGAGCGTCGAGCGCATCTCGGTCGTTCCCTCGTTCGGCGCGGACGGCCGGACCGGGCTGGTGGTCGCCGGGCGCTTCTGAGCGCGCGGTCGGGACGTCACCCCTTCACGCACAGCACCTGCTTCAGCTCGGCGACGACCTCCACCAGGTCCCGCTGGTACTCCATCACCTGCTCGATGGGCTTGTAGGCGCCGGGGATCTCGTCGAGCACGCCGCCGTCCTTGCGGCACTCCACGCCGCGGGTCTGCTCGGCCAGGTCCTTCACGCTGAACTGCCGCTTCGCCTCTCCCCGCGACATCTTCCGCCCCGCGCCGTGCGACGCGGAGTGGAGCGACTCGGGGTTCCCCAGTCCCCGCACGATGTAGCTACGCGTTCCCATCGAGCCGGGAATGACCCCCAGCTGGCCGGCGCGTGCCGAGATGGCTCCCTTCCGCGTGACCAGCAGCGCCTCGCCGTGATGGGTCTCCTCGGCGACGTAGTTGTGGTGGCAGAGCACGGGCTCGTCGAACCGAACCTCGGGGAAGTGCCGCCGCATCACCTGCATGTACAGGTCGAACATCAGGCGCCGGTTGATCATCGCGTAGCGCTGCGCCCACTCGAGGTCGTGGCGGTAGGCCGCCATCTCCTCGGTCCCGGCGAGGAACACCGCGAGATCCGGGTCGGCCAGCGCGTGGTTGTGCTTCAGCTTCTTCGCCCGCGCCATGTGCACCTCGGCGAGCGACTTGCCGATGTTGCGCGAGCCGGAGTGGAGCATGAGCCAGACGCGCTGCTCGGTGTCGAGACAGAGCTCGATGAAGTGGTTTCCGCCACCGAGCGTGCCGAGCTGCTTCGCCGCGCGCCCGCCGAGGTCCTTCACCGCCGGGTCCAGATCGTCGAAGCCGCCGAGGGGCTCCTTCACCTCGGCCTTCAGTCGCGGGTCGTCGGGCTTCACCGGCGCGTCGTGCGCGTCGAAGCCGACCGGGATGGAGCCCTCCAGGTCCGTCCGGAGGTCCCGGAGGCTCTCCGGCAGACGCGACGCGGTGAGGCTGGTGCGGACCGCCCCCATCCCGCAGCCGATGTCCACGCCGACCGCCGCCGGGGAGACGGCGCCGCGCATGCCGATGACCGAGCCGACCGTCGCTCCCTTGCCGAAG
Source organism: Myxococcaceae bacterium (assembly GCA_036489275.1). Classification (GTDB taxonomy): domain Bacteria; phylum Myxococcota; class Myxococcia; order Myxococcales; family Myxococcaceae; genus RPRB01. Next base: position 16,049 of record DASXGF010000179.1, read on the forward strand.
TGCACGTCGGGCATGACCGCGACGTGTGCGACCCAGGGGAGGCTGGCGATGTTGCGAAGCTGGGTGAGCGCCTGCGACTCCACCTGTTCCACGGGGGTCCAGAGCCGCGCGTCCACCGTCTCTCCGCGGAGCCGGGCGAGACTCATCGCAGTGCTCCGGAGGGTTTCTCGTCGGCGCCGTGCACCCGTGCGTCCGACAGGCGCACGGCGGTTCCCTGGCGAAGCGTGTTCGGAATCTCGGCGATGCGGTCCACTCGCTCGACCAGCGCACGGAGCGCTTCCGCCGGTGCGTTGCCCCACACCTCGACCGAGTAGCCGATGCCGCCCGAGACCTGGGGCGTGCCGCCGAACTCACCGCTCGCGCTGATCGCGACCCGGGTGAGCTCGAGCCCCATCGCCCGCGCCTCGCGGAACAGATCGTTCGACACGCAGCCGGCCACGGCGAGGTGGAGGAGCTCCCCGCCGTTGAATCCCAGGTCACGGCCGCCGCCCTCGGCCGGACGGTCGATGATCACGGTGTGCCCCCGCGCCCACCCCACCGCGGTCGCCGCTCCGGCCAGGCTGTCCGTCCGCACCTCGAAGTTCATGCCTCTCACTCCCCCGGCCAGCGAACGGGGGCAGCATGGCAGCAACCGGCGCCGGCTGATAAGCAGCGCCTGCCATGGTGAACGGGCGCTTCCAACGCGCGACCTGGGGCCTCGTCGCCTTCCTCCTCGCCGTCGTGCTCTGGGGCGCGTACGTCCGGGCCACCGGGTCGGGCGCGGGCTGCGGCGCGCACTGGCCGGTCTGCAACGGGCAGGTGCTGCCCCGAGCCCCGGCGCTCGAGACCATCGTCGAGTTCACCCACCGGGTCTCGAGCGGCGCGGTCACGCTGGCCGTCCTCGGCTGGGCGGTGTGGGGCTTTCTGACCTTTCCGCGCGGGAACCGGGTTCGCCGGGGAGCGGCCCTGGGGGCGCTGGCCATTCTCCTCGAGGGAGCCATCGGCGCGGCGCTGGTCCTGCTCCGCCTGACCGGAACGAACGACTCGCTGGCACGCGCCGGGGTCATGGGGCTGCATCTGGTGAACACCTTCTTCCTCCTCGCGGTGGTGACGGTGACCGGCGCGTGGGCCGGCGGCCTCACCCGCCCGCGATTGCGAGACCAGGGAGCGGTGGGGGTGCTGGTCTCCGCGGCCCTCGTGGGCCTGGTGGTCCTCGGCGTGAGCGGGGCGATCGCCGCGCTCGGGGACACGCTCTTCCCGGCCCGCTCGCTGGCCGAGGGCTTCCGGCAGGACGTCTCCTCCGGCGCGCACGTGCTCCTCCGGTTGCGCGTCATCCATCCGCTGCTCGCGCTGGCGGTCGGCACGCTGCTCCTGGTCACGGCGGGCGTCTGTGGCTTCTTCAGGCCCGGTCGCCCGGTCCGGCGAGCGGCGATCGCCCTGTCGGGGCTGGTGGTGCTGCAGCTCATCGGCGGGATGGTGAACCTGGCCCTGCTCGCGCCGGTGTGGATGCAGATGGTGCATCTCTTGCTGGCGGACGCGGTGTGGCTGGCCGCGGTGCTGCTCGGGGCGGCGGCGCTGGCCGAGGATGCTCCCCGGCTGGCGGTCCCGGGGCTGGTCGAGCCAGGGTCCGCTTCCGTCCGCTAGCGGGGGCGGGCCTCTTGGCGCATCGAGCTGCTCGGGCGAGACTGGGGGCAGTCCATGCGAATCGCCGTGCTGACCGGCGGCGGCGACTGCCCCGGTCTCAATGCCGTCATCCGCGCCGTGGTCCGGCGGGCCCAGAACCACAAGTTCGAGGTGCTCGGCCTGCGTGACGGATGGAAGGGCCTCCTCGAGGACCAGGTCTTTCCCCTGACCCGCGAGAACACCGCCGGGATTCTCCACCGCGGGGGCACCATCCTCGGGACGAGCCGGGTGAACCCCTTCACCCTCGAGCGTGGGGTGGAGACGGTCCTCGGCAACGTCGCCCAGCACGGGATCCAGGCCGTCGTCGCGATCGGAGGCGAGGGAACGCTGTCCGCCGCGGCCCGGCTGTACGAGCACGGGCTCCCGGTGGTGGGGATTCCGAAGACGATCGACAACGACCTCAACGGCACCGACTACACCTTCGGCTTCGACACCGCGGTGTCCATCGCCACCGAGGCCATCGACCGGCTCCACAGCACCGCCGAGTCGCACAAGCGGGTCATCGTGGTGGAGGTCATGGGCCGGCACGTGGGCTGGATCGCCACGCACGCGGGGATCGCCGGTGGGGCCGACGCCATCCTCGTGCCAGAGGAGCCCGCGGACCTGGCGGTGGTCGCCGAGCACCTGAAGCGTCGCTACGCCGGCGGGACGAGCTTCAGCATCGTGGTCGTCGCCGAGGGGACGAAGATCCGCACCAGCCCCGACGAGCCGGAGCACGTCATCAGCTCGGGCGCGCTGGACGAGGCCGGCCGGGTGCGACTCGGGGGCGTGGGCCAGTACGTCGCCGCCGATCTCGAGCGCCGCACCGGCTTCGAGACCCGCGTCTCGGTGCTCGGCCACATCCAGCGCGGCGGCTCGCCCACCGCGCACGACCGGGTGCTCGCCTCCCGCTTCGGCGTCCACGCCTGCGACATGGTCGCCCGGGGCGAGCTCGGACGCATGGCGGCGCTCCACGGCAACGAGGTCACGAGCGTCCCCCTCGCCGACGCGACCCGCACCCTGAAGCGCGTGCCGGCCGAGTATTTCGACGTCGCCCGCGTCTTCTTCGGCTGACCCGTTCTGCGCTCCCTCCGCCGGAGAGCAACCGAGCGTCCAGTTTTGCGGCTTTCGAGGTGCCAGACACCTCGTTACGCGTTGTAACCCCCCGTGATCGCGGGCCTCCTGCGTCCCGATTTCCGGGGTTCGAGGTGTCGGGGTTCGAGGTGTCAGACACCTCGTAAGGGAACACCTCGTGGGGTCTCGTGAGCCCGCGCCGTGAGGGCTTCGCGGAGCGAAGTCTCCCGATGTCGACGGCGTCGACTGGCGCCGAAACCGCTCGAACATCGAGCGCAGGAGCCGGCACGAAGACCCTCCGGACGTGGGCTACTTCTCCACGCACACAACGACGTGCGAGGACGTAAATGGACCTGCATTCTTTGGACATGCTGAACGACGACCCCGAGGACGGCCGCTGGGAAGCGTTCGTCCGGCGCGACCCGGCCGCGGACGGCGAGTTCGTCGTCGCCGTGGAGTCGACGTGCATCTACTGCCGCCCGACCTGCCCCGCGCGCCGCCCGCTCCGGAAGAACGTTCGGTTCCTTGCCGACGCGGCCACCGCCGAGCGTCAGGGCTACCGCGCCTGCAAGCGCTGCAAGCCCCAGCTCGCCCAGCTCCGGTCGGACGCGCTGGTGGAGAAGGTGAAGTCGCTCCTCCTCGCGGACCTCGAGACGCCTCCCGGCCTCGACGCGCTCGCCCGCACCACCGGCTTCAGCCCGGCGCACCTCCAGAAGGTCTTCAAGAAGGCCACCGGGCTGTCCCCGAAGGAGTTCCTCTCCGCGGCACGCCTCGAGCGGTGGAAGGCGGAGCTCCGCGCCGGCAAGCCGGTCACCGAGGCGTGGCTCGACGCGGGCTACGGCTCCGCGGGACGCGCCTACGCTGCGGCCCGTAAGCAGATGGGGATGAGCCCGGCCCAGTACGGGAAGGGCGGCGCCGGCCAGCGCATCACCTGGACGGTGCTCGACACCCCGCTCGGCGCGCTGCTCCTGGCCCGCACGGAGAAGGGGCTCTGCCGCGTCGCCTTCGGCCAGAACACGGCCCAGCTCGAGTCGATGCTCCGCTCGGAGTTCCCGGCCGCGGAGCTGGAGCGTGCCTCCCCCGCGTCCGACGCGCGGCTGCGGGCCGCCGCGGCTGCCCTCGGCGAGCGTTCCGGCGCCGAGCAGATTCCCCTCGATGTCCGGGCGACGGCCTTCCAGCGCCAGGTCTGGCAGGCGCTCCGGGCCATCCCCAGCGGGAGCACGGCGAGCTACGCCGACGTGGCGCGCTCCGTCGGCCATCCGCGGGCAGTCCGGGCGGTGGCCCGCGCCTGCGCGACGAACCCGGTGGCGCTCGCCGTTCCTTGCCACCGCGTGGTGCACTCCGACGGAAGCCTCTCCGGCTACCGCTGGGGCCCGGAGCGGAAGCGGGCGCTGCTCGCAGCGGAGAAGGCCGCGGCCGACGCCTGACGACCTCCGGAACCTCCGAGGAGTCGGCACTCGCTCACGGGCGAGTGCGAGCCGGCTCCTCGGACGGGCCGCGTCGAGCAGCCCGGACGCCGACTCGGGGCTGGCCGAGGCAAACCCTCGCGCGTTTCAGAGCTCCGGCGCGAGCAGCCGGGCCACGTCGTCGATGAGCCACCGCCGCCTGCTCGGCGGAGCCAGCGTCTTCGGGCACTCCGCCGCCAGGCGCTCGATCCAGCCCTGGACCGCGGAGATCTCCGGCGGCCCGTAGAGCAACAGCGCGTCCTCGTAGTTGAGGAAGAAGCTGCGCATGTCGAGGTTCGGCGAGCCGATGTAGGCCACCGTGTCGTCCACCACCATGGCCTTGCCGTGCACCATCCCGCCGAACCAGTGGAACACCACGCCCGCCTCGGCCAGCTCGGGGAGGAGCCCCCGCCGCGCCTTGTCCGCCAGGAGGTGGTTGGAGACGGCGGGCATCACCATCGCCGTCCGCACGCCTCGCCGGGCACAGAGCACGAAGGCGTGCTGCACGACGTCGTCCGGCACGTAGTACGGCGTCACGCACATCACGTGGCTCTTCGCCGCGTACAGCGCGGTGACCAGCGCGTCGTAGAAGGTGTCGGTGGCCATCTCCGGTCCGCTCGGGACCAGCTGGACCACCGCCTCGCCGGCGGGAGGCGGAATCTCCGTGACCCGGACCGACTCCTCCCGCCCGGCGAAGGCCCAGTCCGCCGCGAAGAGCTGCGCGGCGTCCGCCGCCACCGGCCCCTCGAGAAGACTGGCGAGGTCTCGCCAGCGGCCCGGGCGCGGGGTGGGCCCCATGTACTCGATCGCCATGTTCATCCCGCCGAGGAACACCCGCCGTCCGTCGAACACGGCGATCTTCCGGTGACTCCGCAGGTTGCTCCTGCCGCGCACCGGCGCGTGGATGAGCGGCATGAACGAGCGGACCTCGCCTCCGGCCGCCCCCACTTGCCGGGTGGCCAGGGAGAGGATGGGGCGGGAACCGACCGCGTCCAGGAGGAGGCGAACCCGCACTCCGGCGCGGGCCCGGGCGGCGAGCGCGGCGACGATG
>DASXGF010000193.1:0-3433 GCA_036489275.1 Myxococcaceae bacterium
TGGGCGTCCGCGCGGGAGGCGAAGCGCCGGGCCTCGGCCTCCTCCACCCCGTAGGCCTGCACCGTCCGCACCGCGGCGAGCGCCTCGCGCAGCTGCCCGGCCATTCCCCCGAGCCGCATCTGGCCCTCACGGGTCCGCCGCAGCACCGAGCGAGTGAGCCGCGCCACCGGGATGCCCGCGAGCGGCACCACCGCCAGGGCCACCAGCGCCAGCCGCCAGTCGAGCGCCACCGCGACGCCGGCGAGCACGACGATCTGCAGCCCGTCGCGGATCCACGACCCCACCGCGTAGATGGCCGCCGTCTCCACCGCGCTCACGTCGGCCGAGAAGCGCGAGAGGAGATCTCCGCTCATCCGGGCGGCGAGCTGCACCGGCGACTGGCGCAGGAGCGCATCGAGGAGCGCTCGGCGGAGCGAGGCGACGGTCCGCTGTCCGAACTGGCCGGTCCAGGTGAACTGGGCGGCGTAGGCCAGCCCCTTCACCGCAGCGACGGCGACCAGAAGCAGCGGCAGCGCCCCGAGGAGCCGCTCGCGGCCCGCTCCGTCCAGCGCCGGCGCCCAGCTCGCCACCCGCCCCAGCGCCGAGGCTCCACCGGTCAGCAGGTACCGCAGCGCCGGACCCACCAGGAAGGCGTAGAGGCCGGTGGCCAGCGCGAGCACCCCCATCGCCCCGGTCGCCAGCAGCAGACGGCCGAGGTGCGGGCGCGCGTACGGCCGGAGCCGCCAGAGCGCGCGCCACCCCGAACGGCGGCCGACGGTGTTGTCCGGAGCGGTGGTCACCAGGGACCCGAGGTGTACCATCCTGCCCCCGAGCGTCCATGGCCAACGACGAGCTGATGGTGGTGGCAGGCGAAGCCTCGGGCGACCTTCACGCCGCGGACGTGCTGGCCGAGCTCCGGCGCCGCCGCCCCGACCTCCGGGCCTTCGGGATGGGTGGGCCGCGCCTGCAGGCCGCGGGGCTGGAGCGGCTGTTCGACGCACGGGAAATTTCCGTGATGGGCATCGCCGAGGTCCTGCCGCGGCTGCCTCGCATCTGGCGGGTCTTCCGGACGCTGGTGCGGGCCGCCCGCGAGCGGCGCCCGGCGGCCGCCCTCCTGGTAGACGTGCCGGACTTCAACCTGCGGCTCGCGCGCAAGCTCCGCGGCCTCGGCGTCCCGGTGGTGTTCTACGTCAGTCCCACGGTCTGGGCCTGGCGGCGAGGCCGGGTGCGGCAGATCGCCCGTGACGTGGACCGGATGCTGTGCATCCTCCCCTTCGAGGAGGAGTTCTACCGGGAGCACGGGGTGCGCGCGCGCTACGTGGGCAACCCGGTGGTGGAGCAGGTTCCCGAACCCGACACTCCCGAGGCGTTTCGCCGGGCCCTGGGCCTCGACGCCGCCCGTCCCACCCTAGCGCTCCTGCCGGGGAGCCGCCCGAGCGAGCTGCGGCGGCTGTTGCCGCCGATGGTGGAGAGCGCGGCGCTGCTGGCGAAGGAGCGCCCCGACCTGCAGCTCGTGGTGCCGGTGGCCCCGGGCCTGGACCGGGCGCCGCTGGAGGAGGCGTTCGCGGCCCGCGGGCTCCGGCCCACGCTGGTGGACGGCCGCGCCGCGGAGGTCGTCGGCGCGTCCGACGTGGCGGTGGTGGCCTCGGGAACCGCGACGCTGGAGACCGCGCTGATGCTCCGGCCGATGGTGGTGGTCTACCGGATGTCGGCGCTGAGCTGGGCGGTGGGCAAGCTGCTGGTGAAGGTGGCCTTCGTCTCGCTGGTGAATCTGCTCTCCGGTCGGAGGCTGGTGCCCGAGCTGCTGCAGTCCCAGCTCCGTCCCGAGGCCGTGGCCGAGGAGGTTCGCCGTCTCTGGGCGCCGGGGAGCGCGCGTGACGCTCAGATCGAGGGGCTGCAGGCGCTGCGGAGCCGGCTGGGCGACGGCCCCACCGCGTCGCGCGTGGCAGACGAAGTGCTGGAGGTCCTCGACGCGCGTGCTAAGGACCCGGGCGCCGTCGCCCGATGAATCCTGCCCTGGTTTGCATTCCCACCTACAACGAGCGTGAGAACGTCGAGTCCATCGTCCGCGCGGTCCTCGCCGCCGACTCGCGGGTGGACGTGCTGGTGGTGGACGACGCGAGCCCCGACGGAACGGGGGCGCTCGCCGATGCCCTGGCGGAGGAGTCGCCACGGGTCCACGTGCTCCACCGTGCGGGCAAGGCGGGCCTGGGCAAGGCCTACCTCGCGGCGTTCGACTGGGCGCTCCAGCGGAACTACTCGCTCGTGCTGGAGATGGACGCCGACTTCAGCCACGATCCGGCGTACCTGCCGACGCTCCTCGATCGCGCGTCCACCGACGCCGACCTGGTGCTCGGGAGCCGCTGGGTGACGGGCGGCGGGACACGGAACTGGGGAATCGGCCGCCAGCTCATCAGCCGCGGCGGGTCGCTCTACGCCCGCACCATCCTCGGCCTCGACATCCGCGACCTCACCGGAGGCTACAAGTGCTTCCGTTCCGAGGTGCTGCGCGCCATCGACCTGCCGTCGGTCACCAGCAGCGGATACGGCTTCCAGATCGAGCTCACCTACCGGGCCATCAGGAAGGGCTTCCGGGTGGTGGAGGTCCCCATCGTCTTCGAGGACCGTCGGGTGGGTCAGTCCAAGATGTCGCGGGCCATCGTGCTCGAGGCTCTCGCCATGGTGTGGAAGATCCGGTGAGCGACGCGGTCTCCTCGGCGCTGGTCGCGCTGTCGGCCATCTTCTTCGTCGTCGATCCGATCGGCGTCGTTCCGATCTTCATCGCGATGACCCAGGGGGACTCGAAGGAGCAGCTGCGGGACACCGCCCGCCGGGCCTCGCTGGTCGCTGCGGCGCTGCTGGTGTTCTTCGCCCTCTTCGGGACATTCCTCTTCAAGGTGGTGGGCGTGAGCCTGAGCGCCTTCCGGGTGGCGGGTGGCATCGTGCTGCTGATCACCGGCCTCGACATGCTCCGGGCCCGTCAGTCAGAGACGCGGACCTCGCCCGAGGAGGCGCAGGAGGCCACCGGCAAGGAGGACGTGGCCATCGTTCCGCTCGCGATCCCGCTGCTCGCCGGGCCGGGAAGCATCGCCACGGTGATGGTCCTGATGTCCCGGGCCTCGGGCGTGGTCTCGGTCATCGCCGTGGTGGCCAGCATCCTGGTCACCATGGTCGGGAGCTACTTCCTGCTGCGGGGGGCCTCGCTCGTGCAGCGGGCCCTCGGTCAGTCGGGCGTGGCCATCTTCCAGCGCGTCATGGGGCTCCTCCTGGCCGCGATCGCGGTGCAGTTCATCGCCGAGGGCGGGCGGGAGCTCATCGGCCTGCACCCGCCGCCCGGCTGAGCTGGGCTGTTTGCTACCGCGCCGCGGTGGCCCCGAGCTTCTGGACCAGCTTGTCCGCGTCCTTCTTGTGGGAGGCGATCTCCTTCTCCGCCTTCCCCAGGAGCTTCTTCAGG
>DASXGF010000217.1:0-4516 GCA_036489275.1 Myxococcaceae bacterium
GAGGCAGATTCCAGGCGTGCTGTTGCAATTGTGCCACTGGGGGAGGGCGCAGGCGTACCGGCAGCCACCGTCGGCGCACGTCGGCGGCGTGCCTGCGGTGTGGAAGGTCACGGGCAACGTGGCCGGACATGCTCTTCCGCACGCGCCGCAGTTGCTCACGTTGTCGATGACCCGCGTCTCGCATCCGTCCGCGTCGGACCCATCGGTGCTCACCGCGCCGTTGCAGTTCCGGTACGCCGGGTCGCAGGGGTAGGTGCAGCTGCTGCTCGAGCACCCCGCGCCGGTGTTGGCCTTCGGCTGACACGCGGTCTGGCACGCTCCGCAGTGCTCGGGCGTCTGCAGGGACACGCAGACGAAGCTCTCGGGCCGCCCGTCCGGACCCGCGCAGCAGGCAGGAGTCGCCCCTGAGCACGGTCCCGGCTCTCCGCCGCAGGTACAGGTCCCGACACAGCGGTTGTTCGAGGTCCGCGAGCAGATCTCCGAGCAGCTCGGGCCGCAGTGCGCCGCATCCGCCTCGTACGGCGGTTGCCCGGGTGCGGCGGTGCAGGCCCCGAGCTGCCCGTTCAGGCAGACCCGCGTCCCCGCAATGCACATTGTCGCGTCCGGCACTCCGCACGCGGTGGTGGCACCCTCGGCGCAGCCCACCCCGAGCCGGAAGCTCTGCTGCGCCTGTTCCCCGCCACGCGTGACCTGCACCACGAAGTCCGTCGCCGGCGAGACGAGATCGATGGGCGTTCCCTCGAGCCGCCCCGTGCTCTCGCCGATGCTCAGCCAGCCCACCAGTGACGTCGGCAGCTGCGGCAGGCTCCACGACAGCGCGCCGCCGCCCCCTTGCGCCTGGAGGACGACGTTCCGCTCACGGTAGTCCCGCCCCACCACCGCATCGGGCAGCACCGCCGTCTGGATGTTCAGGTCCTGGCTCTGTCCCGGCTCGACGGTCCCGCACGCGGCGAGCAGCGCGACCGGCAGCCACCATGCCCCGGGCTTCATACCCGCCCCCTCTGCATTCCCGCGGCCACAGCGTAGCCCCGCTCGAAAATGCTCTGAAAGCTGGAACGTCCCGTGCAGAATCCCCTCTGCGCCGGGGCTGGAAAGGCCGGATCCAGCCCGGGTCCGTCCGGACCGACGGACGGGGGGCCCGCATGTCGAGACACATCGTCGCAGGACTCTTGCTCGTCGCCGGCGGCGCGTGCACGTCGCTCACGCCAGGCGCCGACTGCTCGAGCTCGCCCTGCCCGGATGGTCAGACCTGTGACGCCTCCACCCATCTGTGCGTGCTGGATCTGAGCCCGCAGATCACCGTGCTCTCGCCACAGCCCGATGCCTCGGTGAAGGACCCATCCCTCGAGGTGCGGGGAACAGTCTCCACCTGGTCAGACGCGACCCTGGTCGGGATGAGCTACCAGCTCGTGGACGCCGGAGCGGCGGGCGGCGTCCCGGTCGATGGCGGTCTCTTCTCGCTGAGCATCCCGCTGCCGCCGCTCGATGGGCAGGACGTGCAGCTCGTCCTCCTCGCCCGCGACAGCCAGAGCCGCGAGCGCCGCGTCGCCGTCCCGTTCCGCGTCGACGATGTCGCGCCGCTCCCGCGCTTCTCCCCGGGCGACGGAGAGCGCGGGGCCGACGCGCAGCTCACCGTCGACTTCGGCGAGCCCGTGACCGGGAGCGCGGTCCCCGCCGTCCTTCTCCCGGCCGGGCCCACGGGGACGTACGACTCGACTCGCCAGCGCTACGTGGTGACGGGCCTGTCCTACGCCACCGGGTACCGGGTGAGCGTCGACGCCGGCGTGGTGCTCGATGCCTTCGGAAATCCCAACCGACCGGGGACGGCGCGCTTCTGGACCGCCGCGCATCCGCCGCAGTCCGGAACCGTGGGTGGGCTCGATTCGGTGGTCTCCTTCGACGCGGCCTCGGACGAGGACGGTGTGGTGACGCTCGCCATCGAGACCGCGACCAAGGTGGTCTGGGGCTGGTTCGATCCCCTGAGCGGACAGTTCTCCCAGCTCACCCTGCTCGACGTGGCTGCTCCACCGCTCACCGCGCTCCGGACCACGACCGCGTACCAGGCGGACGGCGGAGACCCGCTCCGGGTCGCCTCCGTGCTCCAGCACGACGCCACGGACCGACTCGACGTGCGCATCGGAGCTGCATTCTCCACTCCCTCGGCGGCCTGTGCCGTGCCGACCGGGCCGTCATGCGCCGAGCCATCGGCATCTCTGGGAAGCGTGGGCCTGGTGAGCGCCTCCGGGACGTACTCGCGCGGGCCGTACTCGCTGATCATCGGGTTCGTTCCCGATCGGCTCGCCGTCCGCTCCGACCAGTTCTGGGAGGTGGTCGCGACCGACGGGCAGCACCGGCTGCTCCGAGCCTGGTTCCGGGCGAGCTGTGGTGCGCCTCCCTCCCAGGAGGTCCACGTCGAGCCGCCCGTGCGGACGGACCTCGCCGACGATCCGAAGTTCTCGCTCGCGCTCGCCCGCGAGGACCGCAGTCTCGTGGTCTTCGACACCCGGACCGGCACCCGGGTGGAGTCGTGCCGCAGCTGCGAGTCCGGAGCGGACGCGGGCGTGTGCCCCCCTCCCATCGATCGCTCCGCGACCGGGAATCTCGCCGTCGCCTCACGGCACGAGGGCGCCCGGGTCATCGGGGTCCGGAGGAACGCGAGCAATCTGCTCGAGCTGCTGGAGCGCGACCTCAACACCGATTGCGACTCGCCCTGGACGGTGCTCAGCACGGTGCCCGACAGCGGCTCGGCGGTGGCGTGGCAGCCCGCGATGTTCGGACGGAAGCCGGGCCTGCTCTACAGCACCGGGACCGACGTCCGGGTCTATGTGCCCTGAGGGCCGTCAGAAGCGCCCGACAAGGGCGACCGAGCCTGGCCCGGCGACGACGGTGGTGCTGGGGGCCTTGCCGTCGGTGATCCACAGCCAGAGCCCGGCTCCGAGGGCGACGGCGCCGACCGCGTAACCCACGTACGCGAGCGTTTGCTGCGTCTGGGAGTCGCTGCGATACCCGTCCACCGTTCCCACCTGCGAGGGCAGCGGTGCGGCTCCCCCGGCGTAGGCCTGGTTGAACTTGGAGGCGGAATCGTTGGCCTTCAGCTGGAAGACCACGCCGAGCCCGAGCGCCGCCACGCCGGTTGCCGTCAGCGCGATCCCCGTGGGCGTTCGCCAGGTCCTCTGGGGAGCGGCGGCGTGCACCTGGGCGACGGCCGCCGGAGGCGCGAGCAGCGAGGCCTGCCCCGTCGAGGGATTGACGGCGACGACACGTTCGCCGGTCTCCCCGGTGACGACGAAGCGCGCCAGCTCGCCGAGGTCGTCCCCACCGCTCTTCCCGCCGCCGAGCTGGATGCCGCCCTCGCGGGTCCGCTGCGCCGTCTGGGCGTTGAGCACGGCGGCCGAGAGCCAGCTCGGACCCGCGGCCGGTCGATCCAGACGGAGCACCACCAGCTGATCGACCTCGAGCAGGAGCGCGAGCTTCAGCGCGTTCCCCAGCGGCGTCTCGTGTCCGTCCTTCGGCTGCTGGAGACAGGCGGCACGCGTGGGGGGAATGGTCTGCTCGAAGGCGAGGTCGACGCGGAGGCTGGTGTCCTCGCGCAGCTGCACCGTGTGGGGGAAGGAGAAGGCCTCCGGCCGGCCGACGAGCACCTGGTACGTGCCGGGGACCAGATCGAGCGTCGCGGGCGTGTGCCCGAGAGCAAACCCGTCCACGTAGACGGTCGCGCCGGACGGCTGCGACTGGACCGACACATGGAACTTCCGCGCGCGGGCGAGCTCCGTGCGCAGCTTCTCGAACCGCTGGCGGAAGGTGGGCGAGAACGCATCCGGGCTCATGACGTGGCGTGGATCCACGCGGAGCACCGCGCGGAAGGCGTCGTCCGAGGCGTCGCGCCGCCGCAGCGCGCTGAGGGTCATGCCGCGGATCAGCTGAGCATCACCGAAGGTCTTCGCCCGCTCGGGCCCTGGAGGAAGACGCTCGAGCTCGGCCAGCGTCTGGTCGAGCAGCGCCAGCGAGTCTGCGACGCGGTCGTTGTAGAAGAGGTTCTCGGCCGTCGAGACCTGTCTCCGCACCTCGTCGAGCGTGTGGGTGGGAGGGGGCCCGACCCTGGCCTGGAACTGGTCCTCGGGCAGCAGCTGCGGGCCGACGCGATCCGCTAGCCGTTCCTCGAACTGGCGCGAGTACCGGAGGAGGTCGGGGTCCCGGCAATCCCCGAGGGCGACGAGGGCCATCCGGGGTGGGGCGGCCACCGCACCCGAGGAGGCGAGCCCCACCGCCAGCAGCCAGCTGCGAATCGTGACCACGTGGACCCCCCTCGGTCCTGAGGACCTGCACGACCTGGCATGCAGCTCGCACATGGACCAAGCAACGACAGTGCCGGCCCATGGGGGGTCGATGCTAGCCTTTCTCGGCCGATCCGAAGGAGGGGGGCTTGAACGCCTTGCGGCGGACAGCGCTGTGCGGGTCGCTGCTGATGGCGCTCCCCTCGCTCGGGGCTGCGCCGGGGGCTACCGGTGCGACGATC